>VXPQ01000044.1 GCA_009839485.1 Bacteroidetes bacterium SB0662_bin_6 | reverse complement strand
AGCGCATCGCCGTCGGGGTCCACCGCCGTCAGCCGTAACAGCTCGACCGGCTGATTGCGGCCATCGAGGTTCTCCGCCAGTTCCACGCGATAGACCGCCTGCACGAACCACGGCGTTCGGTTGACCACGTCCACCTCGATGCTGGACAACAGAGCGCCGTACCCGTCGGATACCCGTGCATGGATGGTCATGCGTCCGATCTCAACCGGCGCCTCCCATCGAGCGGTTGGGCTGTCGGTCGGTCCGTCAAAGCGACCGACCGATGCATTCCATGTGCAAAGCACCGGGTCGCCTTCCGGGTCCGACGCCGCCATGCTCAGAGACACCCCGCCGCCCCGCGGCACCGTACACGGGTCGCACGACAGCGACACCCTGGGCAGTCTGTTCACGTCGGTCACATCCACCGCCATGCTGCCCGTGATCGCGTCGTAGCCGCCCCCGGAAGCCGTATACGCCAGCGTCGCCGCGTCGTCCTCGTGGTCGGTGTCGTAGGCCACCGTCACCGTGACCGTCTGCGGCGTGTCCCAGTCGGTGGTCGTGAACGTCAGGCTCGTCTTGTCCAGGCTCAGGTCCGTGGACGCCTGACCCGTGATCTCCACTTCCACCGTCTGCAACGGCTCCGACCCCAGTTTCACCGTGTAGCTCGAGGCGCTCCCCTCAGCCATCGACAAGGCAGTCGGCGAAAGGGTGATTCCGGCAACATCGTCGTTCCAAACGTAGATGGGAAACGACGTAAGCGATTCTCCATCGTAGTCCGATCCCGTGCCACTGGGCGTCAGGTCGACATTGATTGTGCGCGTGCTGATCTCACCTCCCTCGTCGATCCGGTTGCCGACCAAATTGAAGCGCACGGGTTGCGGTACGTTCCAATTCTGTGACGTGAAAGTCAGGGCTTCCGAAGTCACCGTCAGGAAGTCCGGCTGGGTGCTCGTGGCTGTGACGGTTGTGGTATCGGTTGGCTCCGAATTCAGCTTAATCCAGAACCCCCAATCGCGATCACGATCCCAGAGGGCTTCGTACCAGCTCTGATCTCCAAGGGACGTCCCATCATCATGCAACCAGGTAGTGCGTCACGCCACGCGTGTCATCATCCACGACGTTGACGGTAAAGGGCACGAGCGATTGTCCAACGTAGTCCGATCCCGTGCCACCGGTCGTCAGGGTGATTTTGATTTGGTTATTTTCCCCATCGATGAAATTGTCGATCAAAGTGAAGCGCACGAGTTGTGCGTCGTCCCAATTCTCTGACGTGAAGGTCAGGGTTTGCGAAGGCACCGTCAGGGCGGCCGGCTGGGCGCTCGCGGGCGTGATGGTTGTGGTCGCGGATGGCTCCGAATCCAGATGAATGTAGAACCCCCCCTCGCCATGATTCTCGTACAAGCTAACGGCCGCGAACTTAGTTCCAACAGTCCCATCATTTGCCTTCTGGTAGTGCGTCACGCCACGCCTGTCATCGTCAAGCACGGTAACACTGACCACGGGGCGGTTGGTCTGGTCGTTTATCTGGTGCGTTATCTTGCCGAACTTGAAGACGCCTGCCATGTCCTCATCCGTCGCCGTCACCGTTATCGTCTGCGCCGTGGACCAGTCCGTGGTCGTGAACGTCAGGCTCGTCTTGTTGATTGTGATCACCCCGGATTTTTGCGTACACGAGGCGCCGTGGCCGTCACCGCATCTGGAAGTATCGTCAGTGACTGTTAAGGCAACCGTGGCGTCCGCAGACGGCGCCGAGTCCAGGACGACAGTGTAGGTGGCGGTCGCCCCCTCGTTCATGCTAAAATTGCTTGGCGATACCGTCAGGTTGAGGGGCTGAGCCGCGCCCCCAGTAGCCATCAAGGAATGCGCCAGAAGAACGCCGAGCGCCATTCTCTTCACGTTCCCCAACCACCGGCGGAGGCGCGAGGTTGACGGGTACAGGCCCCCCCGGGGGGAGGGGTAACTACGGCCCAGGTATATCATGAGAATCTCTCCCTCGCGGCTCCATGACAGCCGTGCCCAAGGCCAAGGGTATTCAGAACCTCTCTACCCGATGTAACTATTTGGCAAGACCAACCTTGACTACGTTGAACTCTTCATGGATTCGCGAAATATTCACAATTAAATTATTACGCAATTAAGTATGTGTATTCCATATTTTTTCGGGGTTAATTCGTTTAATTTCGGTTTGGATTTTGTTATTACTATCAATAAAGAAGTATATTCTAAACAACGTACACGCTATGTCGGATAGCGACACGGCTACGAATCAGGGCGAATATGGCAGGCGACCCTCGTTGAAACTGTCTACTGCAGAAGCATCATCTTGCGCACCCTCGTTTCTCCGTTTGCTGTGAGGCGGTATATGTACGTACCTGTCGGCAGGCTGCCCGCGCTGAACCGCACGTTATGGCGTCCCTGCGGTCGTACACTGTCCACAAGTACCGTAACAGTCCTTCCCAGCATATCGTATACGGCAAGGCGTACATGGCTTGTTTGCGGAAGCGCGTAGTCGATTACCGTTTCCGGATTGAACGGGTTCGGATAGTTCTGCGCCAGCGCAAACGCATCGGGAATTTCGTCGGCGACGCCTTCTATCGCGGTCGGCGCATCCGCGGGACGGATGACCTTGACCACTCTGGACCCGAGGCTGTCGAGAGGGCCAAAGTCATATGGAAGGGTTTCGTCGGTCGCCAACGCCATAAGTTCCTGTTTCAGTCTGGTTGCTCCCCAGGCGGGATTGGCAGCGGCGAGATTCGTGGCGTAAGCGGCAAGCACCGCCGTAGCATGGGAGGTGGAAGCGTCAGGGGATTCGACATAGATCGCATTCCGCTCGAAGGCGCCTCCGGCCCGCACCGCGGCTAACGCTGTCGTACCTTCCCGGATGGCTCCCACGAAGATCGTCCTGTCGAGCGCTACTCCGCTGTAGGCAATATAGTCGTCCAGCGCTCCGCAATGGGGAAGCCAGTAGTCGCTTTGATAGATGTGCGGGTAGTCGTCGCAGTAGATCGCGCGGGGGTCCTCAAGCGAAACGATTAGAGTATTTTCAAGCGACGAGATGAACAGAATGTTTTGCGTCGTCATCCATTCCGCTGTGGCTATCGCTTCCTTGAGGTACGGTCGGTCTCCCTCGTCGTCCCACCACTCGGGCTCCCAGGCCGCGGTCGAGTCGCCGCTATAGTAGTAGTTCGGCGAGTCGTCAGTCGCCGACCACAGGATACCGCCAATCCGATTCAATGCGTGGTGCATCAGCGCGGCTGTGTTTACCCCCCAAATATCCTGGTCGCCCAGCCGATACACCGGCTCCCCATAGAGTTGAACAAGATGGGCCTTCCCGGTATTCGCCAGAAAAGTGTCGGTAATCCTGTGGCCGTGATCGTTCGGGCCGAATCCCTGGCCATCCACCACCGTCACGTTCACTACCCCTGCCTCGTTGAGCACCGTCTCGGTAAAACCGTCCCTGACGAGCACAGGATCGTTTTGGGCCAGGATCGGAGGCGCCAGAGCGGCCAGCAACGAACCGAACAGGATCGGGATAAGCCATAGGCCCAGGTGACCAGGGCCCCCCTCAATGTCGGCTACGTACAGTCTACGGATACCGGGCCGCGGATCTATCCGTGAACCGCTATCATTGTCATTGCCGCTATATCTCATCGGTTCAGGGCCCCCGAAGAGATTCATGTAATTTGTAGTTGGTCGCTATCCGACATAGCGTGTACGTTGTTTAGAATATACTTCTTTATTGATAGTAATAACAAAATCCAAACTGAAACTAAACGAATTAACCCCGAAAAAATATGGAATACACATACTTATTTGTATACAATTTGTTCGCGTTAACGTTCTGGTCATTTTATCATGGATAATCGCAAGCGTGTAATCATAGTTGGTGGGGGCGCCGCCGGGTTGGCTGCCGCCTACATGTTGAAGAAGCGCGGCATCAATGTGATTCTGTTTGAAGAAAACGACAGAGCTGGCGGGCGTCTGCGTGGAGACCGGGTGGACGGCTTTTACATAGACGAAGGGGCCGATTTTTTCTGCTCGTCATATGATATTGTTTTCCGCATGTGCGAGGAATTGAACCTCCCGCTGGTGCGTTCGGTCATGAAACTGGGCTGGTATCGCAATGGAAAGTGGATCATTTCGAGTCCGATAGATTCTCTCGGGTCAGCAATCAGGCGCCTGACGGCGTTATGGGATCTGGGCTTCATAACACCCCGGTCCATTCGGCCAATGCTCAAAATCGCAAAGTCGATCAGGAAAGAAGCCGAATACCTGAATTTTTCCAGCGAATCCCGAATTCTCGAACTCGATGGCGAAGGCGATGCCGGGGCATATATGGACAGCCTTGGCGTCCCGGAATCATTGAGAGTGACGTTTCGCGGATTCCTTGAGATGACGATGGGCGATGTCGAATTAATGGGCAGCGCTTACATGCGCACATATCTGTCCGAGATGCTGATGAAAGCCGATCAGATATACGTGCCGGAGCAAGGAGCCGGTGCGCTTGCCGATGCACTGATTGATGCGTGCGGTGAAATCGTTCACGTTTCAAAGCCTGTGCCGAAAGTGGTTGTCACCGATGGGGTTGCAACCGGCGTGATCCTGGAGGACGGCTTTGTCGAAGCCGATGCCGTAATATGCGCTACCCCGGCAACGGCGGTTCCCCGCATAATTCCGGAACTGTCCTACAGGATTCGTTACACGCTTGAGACCGTGAGCTATTCACGCGGCTGTCGTGTCGTAATAGGACTTGATCGCCCACCGCTTCCGCCCGGATGGAACGGGGCGCTGTACCCGGAAGACGATACGCCCCTGCTGCTGGATCGGTCGATAAATCTTCCGGCATGCGTGCCCCCCGGCAAGAGCACGCTCGATCTTCTTGTCGGCCGCGAACGTGCCGAGGAGCTATTCCCGCTCGACGACGAGGAGATCAAGCGCCAGATGCTTCGCGATGCGCGTCGCCGTCCGCCCCCCGGCTCTAACCTGCCGGCTGACGACGAAGGGCTGTTCACACGGGTGTATCGCTGGCAAGAAGCCGTGTGTATGGGCCTGCCGTACATGTTCAAGGAAGTCGAAAAGGTGCGGCATCAACTCAATAAAGAGGTGGCGAATCTGTTTTTGGCGGGCGATTACATGCGTGTGCCTTCCGTAAACGGCGCCATGACCAGCGGTATTGACGCGGCCAGGCAGGCTGCGGAATGCTTGGCGATCCCGTACAGCTGAAACACTACGTGGCCGCTTTAGACACGTACCGTGCGGCTTCGTTGGCTGCATCGACGCCGCTGGCTAACGCACCGTTTACGGATGGCACACGCATGTAGTCACCGGCCAGGAAGAGGTTCTCTACGCTCTGGTCTAATTCGTCCCGCATGTTTGCTATGGCGGTGAACATGCCTGGCTGCATCATGCACACGGCCTCTTTCCAGCGATACACACGGGTGAACAAGCCTTCGTCGTCGTTTGGGAGGTCGGAGCCGGGAGGAGGGTTCCTGCGTGCATCCTGAAGCATCCGGTGCCGGATTTCTTCATCATCCATTGGGATCAGTTCTTCGGCACGATCACGACCGACAAGAAGATCGAGCGTGTTCTTGCCCGCAGGAGCACAAGCGGGAAGATTGATCGACCTGTCCAAAAGAAGCGGAGTCTCGTCTTCCGGATACAAGGCGCCATGCCAGCCGAGAGGAAGCGGCGGACGGTCGAGGCCGATCACTACCCGACAACCGGACGAATAAGTCACCCCGCCAAGCACACGGCGAACACCGGCGGGAAGGTCTGGAATGATGTCCGGCACCTTTGTGGCGGGAACGGCACAGATGACTGCATCTGCTTCGACAAGCCCGCCATCAACAATTACGCCCTTTGCGACGTTCTCTCTCTCTCTCTCTCTCTCTCTCTCTCTCTCTCTCTCTCTAATCACCCGCTGCACCGGTGTCGAGGTGCGAACAACGTCTTCGCAAGCACCGGCCAGAGCGTAAGAAAGGGTGCAGGCGCCCTTTTCCGGTACGTATATCTGGTTGGCCTTCATAAACATTTCCGAGAAATAGGTCCGCATGTACGCTTCACTGGCGTGTTCGACATGCCCCATCGTCATTTTCAGGAATCCTTCAATAGTGACCTTGAGGGAATCAGGCGCACCGATCCTATTAAGGTAATCTCCGAAACTCTCCTCTCCATCGATTTCTGCGATCCGACCTTCGCTGGAGAAATTCAAGTATTCCTGCTGCCTCCTTAAATCTCTGACAAACTTCAGGAATGGCCAGAATCCCCGGGGTGATACAAAATCCAGATTCCACAACGTTGCCAAGTTTCCGGCGATGCTGCGAGGCGATAGGCTTAATGCCGAGACAGACCAGCGGCCATTTTTATACCAGCCGAGGTTCATCTTCGAACGCAGCAAAGGCAATCCCAATTCCTTGCATATGCGGAAGGCAACATCGTAGGAAGAGCAGAAGAAGTCCGTCCCGGCGTCAATGTGAAACCCATCGACTACCTCACCGAACGCACGTCCGCCCATCCGGTCGTTGGCCTCGAACAACAAGACGTCAATATCCCTGTTCCTTAGCGTGTAGGCAGCAGCCAGTCCAGCCATGCCGCCGCCAATAATAACCACCCGTTTTTTCATGTCACTCTCGAAAACGATTCATGATGTTGTCGGTTTTTGTCGTAAGTCGTATGGTTTCCCGGTACTGTCGTGATCGGATCTCACGCCACCCCACGGGCAATATCAAGGCCGGTCCTTTTCGCCTGCGGAGTCATTGTTCCACATACTACGCATCCTGTGGGCGACTCAGCCTGACCCTGTTCGCTTTTCACTCCGTCACGAAGTTGATTCAAGTAGCGCCGCCAAAGACTACGCAATGCAGTGTGTAGATTGTGTGATAGGGGGGGTAGTGTTTTTTATGTGATGATCCAATTATTCACAATCATCTCTAATCTCTCCAATGGAGAGTCACGCGCCATATTCCCGGCCGCATCCTTAACGCCACAAAGGAGCAGGATCAGAATGCAGCCAGAATGGGGTTCGCCGCAGATATGTCATATACGGGCGAATGCACGTTCGATCGCACCATACGTATTTGCCGAACGCACTCGTCCCTTGTGTCGAAACCCTGGGAGGAAGTGGCAACGATCCCATGACGAGGAACGATGAGGCGCCAGCGCCATTTTTTCTCGCTGTCCCTGTACACCTCGTATCGGTTGCTTGTCATAACAATCATGACTTGTCGGAGGGTTGTTTACGTTTCCGGCTTTACAAGCCTGAGAGAAATGCCCATTCTGTAAATTGTTTAGTACGGCATGCATAATTATACGCATATTAGTATGTGTATATCGTGAGCATTCATCTTCATTAATGTTATTTGCGTGTGTATTTACCACTATTTCCTAATGGAGAGTTATACTTCAAACAACGTACGCGCCACGCTGAGCAACAACCGACTACGAATTACATGAAGTATTCCGATGAATCAGGGCGAGCAAACGAGGTACTGTCCGAGCACACCTCCCGACTGTGTGCGGCCATGCTGCGAATCGGCGCAAGCCTTGAACTGGACGTTGTCCTGCAAGAGATCGTGGAGAATGCCCGCGAGCTGGCTGATGCACGCTACGGTCTTATTGCGACCACCGACACGGCGGGAATAGTAGAGAATGTCGTCATGTCCGGCTTTACTCCGGAAGAGCAACAACAATTGCTGAACTGGTCCGACGGTCCCGGGGTCTTCAAACACTTTCGGGAATTGCCCAGGGTTCTGCGTTTGACGGACCTGCCCGCCTACATCGACTCGTTGGGTCATTCGGTAGATCTGATGCGCACAAAGACGTTTCAGAGCTCTCCGATGCATCATCAAGGCCGGTATGTCGGCCACTTTTTTCTCGGCGGCAAGCAGAGCGGACCGGAATTCACAAGCGAGGATGAGGAGATTCTGGTGATATTTGCGTCCCAGGCGGCAATGGCCATCGCCAATGCCCGCGCGCACCGCGATGAGCAGCGAGCCCGGGCCTATCTGGAGACTCTGGTGGATACGTCCCCTGTGGGCGTGGTGGCCTTCGACACCAGGACAGATAATCCGGTACTGTTCAATCAGGAAGCGATGCGGCTGGTCGAAGGCATACGCGCACCGGAGCACACGGAGGAGCAGCTGCTGGATATAGTAACATGCCGGCGAGCCGATGGGCGGGACGTGACATTTGGCGAACTCATGGCGGCGCTCAATTCCGGCAATTCCGAAACGGTGCGGGCGGAAACCGTCGAGCTTTCAGTCGGCGACGGTCGGAGTGTCAAGATACTGATCAATGCCACGCCGATTCACTCCGGCGACGGCATAACCGAATCATTGGTTGTCACCATGCAGGATCTGGCGCCGCTGGAGAAGCTTGAGCGGTTGCGAGCGGAGTTCCTCGGCATGGTGAGCCACGAATTGCGGGCTCCGCTTGCCTCTATCAAGGGGTCGGCAGCCACCGTACTGGCAGCTCCCGAGACGCTGGGCCGAGGCGAAATGCTACAGTTTTTCCGGATCGTCAATGGGCAGGCCGATCATATGCAAAGCCTGATCGGCGACCTCCTGGATAACGCCCACATCGACACAGGCACGTTATCGGTTTTTCCCGAACCTTCGGAAGTGTCCGACCTTGTAGAACGGGCAAGAACCGCATTCCTGAGCGGGGGAAGCCAGCATACCGTGCTCATCGACCTTCCGATGGAACTGCCCCGAATAATGGCCGACGGTCAGCGCATCGTCCAGGTGCTGCATAATCTCTTCTCGAATGCAGCCAGAAACTCTCCCGCGTCGTCTCCTATCAATGTAGCTGCACACCAGGAGGGCGCTCACATCGCTATTTCGGTCTCTGACGAGGGTAGGGGCGTGTCCCCGGAGTTGCTGCCGCACCTGTTCGAGAAATACACCGGATTCAGTAAAGATGCAGAGCAGGGGATCGGAGGGTTCGGTCTGGGACTTGCCATCTGCAAGGGACTGGTAGAGGCCCACGGCGGACGAATCCGGGCCGAGAGCGACGGGGTGGGTCTGGGCGCACGGTTCACGTTCACGGTTCCGGTAGCCGAGGAAGCCATCGCCGATGAGCAGCCCTGCAGGGACCGCTCCGCCAAGCCCGAAACCGCATCCGAGTCGGTGCGCATTCTCGTAGTGGACGATGATCCGAGCGCACTTCGCTATATCCGGGACATTCTTACGTCGGCGGGCTATTCCCCGATCGTTACCGACAACCCTCGGGGGCTGTCCCGGCTGATAAGGGCGGAAAAACCCGATCTGGTCCTGCTCGATCTGGTTTTTCCCGGAATAGATGGCATCGACTTGATGAAGAACGTGTCTGAGTTGACCGATCAGCCGGTCATTTTTCTGTCCGCCTACAAAAGGGGCGAGACCATTGCGCAAGCCCTGGAGATCGGGGCCATCGACTACATTGTCAAGCCGTTCCTGCCCATCGAGCTTACGGCAAGAATTCAGTCGGCCCTGCGAAGACGTGCCGAGCCGGATAATATTTTTGCGCTGAAGGATCTCCGTATTGATTATGACCAGCACCGCGTGACCGTGGCGGATCGTACGATACGCCTGACCACTACCGAGTACAGGCTGTTGCGAGCGCTATCGCTCGGGGCAGGGAAAGTATTGATCTATGACAAGTTGCTTCGCCTGGTGTGGAACAACAACAGCAGTGCAACCAAGGAGAACGTGCGCACCTTCGTGAAGACGCTCCGTCGCAAGCTGGGGGATGATCCTGCCAGGCCGAAATATATCCTGAACGTGCGAGGAGTCGGATATAAAATGTACCTGCCGGCCTGACCGTTTTCAGCGCCAATTTGTTGTTGTTTTACATTTTCCATTAGAAAAAACAGCATATCCACACCAAAACAACACGGATTAATTAAAAAAAACACTAAATGTACACAATAAAATGTGTATTAAAATCAAAGTAAATGGTTGAGCGCTGGATCAACCCATGACGGGGTGACCATACTCAAGGCTGGTTTTAGCAACCATTAATATGCAGGGGTTGAGAGGCTGGAGGCCCCCGGCTTGCGCACAACGGTCCTTGCAGCCGCGAAAGTTGGAAAAATGTAGTAACCCTCATGATGTATCCGGACCGGTGGACCGCATGGTGGGGGGGGGGGGGGGGGGGGGGGGGGGGGGGGGGGGGGGGGGGGGGGGGG
>VXPQ01000043.1 GCA_009839485.1 Bacteroidetes bacterium SB0662_bin_6 | reverse complement strand
CTCCTCGCGCCTTGATTGACGCCGTGCCTGACGGAACAGAGCATCGCTGCATAGTATTAACAGACCCTAATCACCGTACCACTGGTTCACAAGGGAGCAGGGGGTGTCCGGTTGCGTTTGACGGATTGTTTTATGCTCCGTACCCTTCTCCCGGTATTCATAATCTGCTTCCCGAATCTCATGCGCATTGCGGTCAGTACGGACGAATGGTTGCCTCTCGTCAAAGCCTTGCTCGAAGAACTTGAGCAGCGAGGGCATGAACCGCTGTACTTCGGACCCGAATCGGAAAAGGATACGGCAGATTGGCCGGAGGTGACTCTGAAGGCGATCGGGGCGGTTCGGAGCGGTGAGGCGGAGGAGGCTATCGTGCTGTGCTGGACGGGCACAGGTTGCTCTATTGTGGCCAACAAGGTGCCCGGCATACGCGCCGCCTTGTGCAGCGATGGAGAGACGGCAAAGGGAGCCCGCATCTGGAATCACGCGAACGTACTGGCGTTGAGCCTGCGTGCTACGTCACCCGCTATACTGAGGGAGATACTGGATCGCTGGTTCGATACGCCTTTCGGAGAGGATGCCTGGAATACCCGGCAGATAGCCCGCGTGCGACAGGTCGAGGAAACGGGAGGATAAGGCAGGACTCATTGCCCGTATGCCCGGGCGCTGGCCATTCCCCGCTCCTCATTGACGCGAAGCAACAGCAGGGCGCCCGCAATGAAGAAAGCCGCTACGATGGCCATGCCGGCCCGTTGGCTGTTGAACAGACCTGTTACGATACCCAGCAGCACCGGTCCGAGGAATGCGGTCGCCTTGCCCGAGAAAGCGAACAGCCCGTAGTATTCGTTTTCCTTGCCGGCAGGAATGAATCGCCCCATGAGCGAGCGGCTCGCGGATTGATTGGGGCCGGCGCATATGCCGCCGAGGATTGCCGCAGCCCAGAACAGCTCGACGTTCGTCGTGAACACGGCAATGATCGTTCCAAGGGTCAGCACCGCAAGACTGATAAGGATAGTGGCGCGCCCGCCGAGCCGGTCGTCCAGAAAACCGAAGGCCCAGGCGCCGATGCCCGCCGCAATGTTCAGAGCGATCCCGAAGAGAAAAATGTCTTCGGTGGAAAATCCGAGCGTGCCCGTGGCGTAGATTCCTCCGAAGGCGAAGAGCGTGATGAGGCCGTCGTTGTAAACCAGGCGGGCGATCAGGAGCCGGAACAGATCTTTGGAGTGGCGCACTTCGCGCAACGTACGTCCCAGTTCGTGTATGGACGTTTGCAGGGCTTTGCCGGCAGCGAGTGGTTTTACGGGCAGGGATCTCTTCAGGATTAGGAAAAGAGGCACCGAAAAGACTGCGTACCAGGCTGCCACGAGCAGATTGGTGGCCCGCACATGCGCTCCTGTTTCCCGGACGAGTCCAAAAGGAGGCGTTTCAGGAGCCACGAAAACGAAGTACCCGATCAGAAGGCAGCACAAGCCGCCTGCGTACCCAAGCGCCCAGCCGTATCCCGATATGCGCCCGATCCGCTGGGGCGTGGCCAGTTCAGGCAGGAAGGCGTTGTAGAAGACATTTGCAAGTTCAAAGGCAATGTTGCCCACCGTAAAGACGACAAGGGCAAACAGCACATCGCCCGGGCCTGCAAAGTATAAGCCCGCCGAGGCGGCAATACACAACAGCGTAGAGAGAAAAAGGAACTGCTTGCGCAGTCCGTTCCGGTCCGCGAGAAGGCCCAGCCAGGGCGAGAGCAGGGCAACGACGATCTGGGACAGGGCTACGGCGCGCGACCAGAGCGCTGTGCCGGATACGGCATTTTCAGCGATCGCATCCGTGAAATAGGTGGCGAAGACGAAGGTGACGACGAGTGTCGTGAACGCCGAATTGGCGAAGTCGTACGTGGCCCATGCGGTGACGGCGCCCCGGGGATGTTTCGTGAGGGAGGTCATGCGCCTTTCGAGGAGATGGCATGTACCGCTTCGCAGAACCGGTCGATTTCTTCTTCCGTGTTGTAGTAATGCACGGAAGCACGCACCATTTCGGGGAGGGTACGCTCCATGGCGTCAAGCAGCGTGTGGGAGGGCAGAGACACGGTGATATGCATGGATTGCTCACGAAGGCGTGATTTTACAATGGATGCCGCCACGTTTGCAATATCGAAGGTCACAATGCCGCCCCGCTCTGTTCCCATATCCCGCACGCGGATACCGTCCAGGTCATCGAGGCGTTGCCGCAGCAGGTCGGCAAGGGCGCGGATGCGCTCCCGGATGGCATCGAGTCCCAGGTCCAGTGCATAGTCGACGGCGGCGCCCAGACCGAGCTTCAGGGCCAGACTGGATTCCCACATTTCGAATGCGCGCATTCCTTCAAGGGGTCTGTACGCATCAGGGGCTACCCATGTCGCATTGTGCAAGTCCGGCATCGGCGGTTCAATATGATTCAGGAAGCCGCGGCGGACATAGAGAAATCCCGTTCCGCGCGGCGCGCGCAGAAATTTTCGCCCCGTGGCCGAAAGCATGTCGCAGCCAATGCGCGTTACGTCCAGCGGCAGTTGTCCTGCCGATTGGCACGCGTCCAGCAAGTACGGTATTCCATGTCTGCGGGCAATCTTTCCGACGGCTTCAGCCGGGTTGATGATGCCGCCGTTTGTAGGAATGTGCGTAAGGGCGATGAGCGCCACGCGTTTGTCAATACGCCGCTCGAATGCGTCGAGGTCAAGGTTGCCCGCATGGTCACAGGGCGCTACGTCTATTTCCAGACCGTCTTTCCGGGCGCGGTGCAGAAAAGCGATGAAATTGCTTGCATAAGATGTGCGGGTAGTAAGAATTTTAGCGCCTCTTGGTATTCGCAGGCCCTGGAAGGCAAGGTGCCATGCGCGTGTGGCACTGTCGGCAAGCGCAATTTCTTCCGGGGAAGCGTGCAGGAGCGTGGCGATGCTCCGGTATACTGCCTCATGCCGGGCATGTGCTTCTTCCGCGGCTTCGTACCCTCCTATGCGCGCTTCCAACCGGAGATGCTCGATGCAGGCAGCGAGTACAGGGTTCGGCATAAGCGATGCGCCGGCATTGTTGAAATGCACTACCTTTTCGCAGGCCGGTGTGTCCCGGCGGGCGCGGGCTACATCAATGAACCTGACATCCGGGACAGGTGATGGCGTTGCGTAATTCATGGAAACGGCGGATGTACGACGGCGTTGCATGGCAAGTATACAACCGTTCCTTTCAAGGTTCCTAATCCCGGTAACGTATGCCGCGCCATGCGTCATGCGGCCGTTTTGCAGGCAGTGCAGGATATGCTTTCTTCGGCGCACCCTGCAGGTATGTGGATATACCCCTCGTAGCTCAGGGGATAGAGCACCGGTTTCCTAAACCGTTGGTCGGAGGTTCGAATCCTCCCGAGGGGGCTGCTTTTTTTTCAGCCGCATACGGGGAGCTGCATCATCTTATTTCCGTTATTGATTTCCCATAGATGTGTATTCCGGGTTCGACAGGCGCCGCAGGCTTGCGTACACCGGACATTTGACTATATACGTCAGGGCCTGTTACCACTATGCAGCGTCGCTCTGCGGGGCCTATTTTACTGCCAGGCCAGGCGCCGCGAGCGCAGTGTGGCCCAGCCACATAAGCGAGCGGCA
>VXPQ01000042.1:27260-56580 GCA_009839485.1 Bacteroidetes bacterium SB0662_bin_6 | reverse complement strand
GAAAAGCAAGGTCCGTTCCTCCACACCCGCCCACCCGGAGGAGGCCCCGGACTGGTTACCCGACCCGTCCCGAATTGCGGAGTGATCCATTTTTCTCAACTGCGCTGCACATTCGCGGCGAGCACGGAGATTTGTCGAGTGCGGGCCGGCTGCGGCACGCTATCAGCTAGCCTTCGTGCTTGCTCGTCTGCAATAACGAGGACGCGAAAATTGCCGCCGGGACCGCCACGATTCCCACGCTCGCAAGGGCCACAACCGCGGCGAAAAACCTGCCCCCCGCAGTAATGGGGACAACATCTCCATACCCCACGGTTGTCAGTGTAATGATCGACCACCACAGGCTGTGAACGATGGATGGAAAGTGTTGGGGCTGCGCTTCTCTCTCAAAGAAATAGATGCCCGTGGCTGCGAGGAAGAGAAGGACTGCGAACAATAGCCCCGCAATGACAAGCGGCCGCCAAGCGAGCGTGAGAGCCTTGATACAGTCGCGCACGGCCTTTTCCAGCCCACTCAACCGAAATACTTCAAACACGCGCAGGAGGCGCAAGGCGCGCAGGAAGCGAGCGTCGCCTTCAAGAATCCCCATGAACTCAAGATAGAAAGGCAGAATCGCAAGTAAGTCGACGATGCCGAAGAAGCTGAGCGCGTAGTCTCTATACCGATTCGCCGCATTCGATCGAAGCAGGTACTCCACGGTGAACAGCAGTGTGATTGCGCCTTCGCAAATCAACAGCCACGAGTAGGCGTTCGCTGGCAAATCGGGCACGGTTTCCAACGAAAACGCAACAAGGGAGACGACGACCAGGAACAGCACGACCGCATCGAAAGACTTTCTTCCCACGATTGCCGTGCTCGTAAATTTTCGAAGCGGCATTATGCGAAATTGTCCATTTAGCCTTCCAAGGTTTGGCACGCTCCTAGCCTCCAGCTGGACTGGGCAGCGCAGGCCGATACCAGCGATCCCACCGCCGGATTCTTCCAGCGCTGGCTACGTCCCAAACGGTGTCGCCCCGCAGGCCATCACGCGCGCGTCGCAGCATTGAAGACAGCGGAAGACGCAGCCAGGCGGAAGCGAATCCTGGTAGTAACGTGAATACTGCTCGCGGTTGCTCTGCCGGCCAGTGTCACGGCGACGACACATGCTCGGAAGCAAAGCCACGACAAGCACACATGCTGTGGCTGCGGAAAGCACGAGCGTTGTCTACACGGTCCATTGCCGCGGATGGGATTAAGTGGCCGTCGGCCAATTCAAACCGTGGAGTATTGGTGAGGGGAAAGGAGACGCGATCGGCTACCAAATCGAATGTCAGCCTTCATTTAAGTTTCTCAACACTCGCACGAGCCTTGTAATGCAGCCTTGGAGTTGCGCTGAGGTTTCGCACTCGAGGTAAAGGACGTCGCCATCGCAACACACGTCGGCCGAAACGAGGAGCGATTCGGATGCCGAATGTCCCGTGTCAAAGACGACCCAACCATTTCGACTGCGCGACAATAGAATTGGCAAGTAACCATTTGGAAAACACTCGTAGCTCCCCAATACACCGGTCTCGATCAGCACCCCATTCTCAAGGACCAATACCTCGTGCGGCGGCTCCCCGGTTGCCCTTTCGTACAGTCGGCTCAGGTAGCCCACATCCATTTCGCCGAAACCCTCGGCATCGTGCAGATAGGCCAGGTTGTCAAGAGGAACCTTGCCTGGACCGATCAAAGGCGGCCTGGCTTCGCTTATATCCGCCCCATTTGTGGATTCAGTTGTTCGTTCCGTACTCGAGCTCCCGAACAATCCGTAAGAGTACTTACGCCAGATATGTCTAACACTTCCCGGCCTTTGTAGTTCCTGCATGTTTCCCAACCCCTTAGTCATTGCAATTCTCCGATCACGCGCCGCACGTGGCTCCCCCGATTGCCAGGCGGGCGCGAATAATAGGGCGCGATGTGCTTCTTGAAACCAGTAAAACTGCGGGGATTACATGAATTCCAGCGTCAACTTCAATTTGTCGTGCGGATGCTCTAATTTGAGCGCTCAAGAACTTCCTGGCATGTTCCGGCGGCCGGACAGCAGGAATACGCGGCGGACCAACTCCGCCTGCCTTGAAATACCAAGCTTGCTGAAGATCTGCGAGATGTGCCAACGGATCGTGCGTTCACTGCGATTCCATTGCTTGGCAATGCTGCTGGCGGTCCTGCCTTGAGCCAGGAGCACGGTCACCAGGCTTTCCGTTCTGGTTAGACCAAAGGCCGCCCCTAATTCCATGGGATCGATTCCGGCCCCGGGTTCATCTTCGGAGATGAATACAAGAGCGGCAATGCTCCAGGGGCGGATATCCGGCGACATGCCGCTCAGTGGAGTTACCTGAACCAGGCTCTCCCGCATCTTGTCGCAGCCCGTTACCTTCATCGATCCGCTGGTGGCCTGCTTGCCGAAGCGCGGTAGCGCCCGCGCGAGCATTCGCTGCAGGCTGACGTCGTCGGTTCTTGAAACGGCGCCCAGGACACCTCCGCTGTCCACCAACGTATTGCCCTGCTTGAAAACTCGTAACGCAGTGTCATTGGCAGCCATGATCCGCCCCCGCCAATCCAGTTGCACGATTCCGCAACGCATGTTCTCCAGCATCGCCTGCAACGAGTTGCCGAGCGCACCCGCATCAACCAGCATCTTTCGCGTAGCAATACACTGACGCAAGTGCGGCAAAAGTTCACGGACAGATGCGACTTGAGCTGACGACCAACTGTCGTTCTTCAGGGGATTGCCCAGGTTCCATACGATATTGCTGCCCTTGGGTCCATCCATTCTGACACTCAGGCCATTCCGGAAATGCGCACGTATAAATAAACCGTTAAAGACAATTGAATTTTTCTTTTCCATTTTGGAATACAGTTCGGGAGTGTGCACAATCTGGCTGTCACCCAAGCGCAATAAACGCGGAATGCGTTCGTCCAATCGGTAATAGTCGTTCATGTACTCCCAAAACAACTCGGCGTTTGGTGCGCCGTGGAAGGACAAGTCTGCGAACAGTATCCGTTCTTCTTCCCTCGATCCGGTGTATCCAAATGCAATTCCATTGCCTTTTGCGCCGCATAACTGATCGATGGCACGAGAGGCTTCATGCCATTTGCCATCGTCGAGCGCGGCCGCGTGCAAAGCACTCAGCGCGACAGTGAATTCTTCGAGTTTATTCACAGGGTTCGCTCAACGCACCAATCCCTGCGCAGATTGCGCAACCGGCATTCCATGCCTGACGACGCAGTGGACTGCCTAGATTGAAGTGTCGGCACCCCCCCTTTTTTTGTTGCGAAGGGTACCTTGGGTTACGCGTTCCTTCAACGATTTTATTTGTAGGGGAGGCTCAGGTTATTTGATACAGTACTTTTCCCCAACGCCCGGCCCAGCCTTCCGCTGTTCGATGCCATCGGGCCAGGCGCGCGCGTGTTGGCCGGACGGGTTTTCCGGAGACGGTGGTTGACCCCGCTGCAGATTGCGCCTAGTCTGGCTCAGTAATATTGAGCCTTCCCGGAGAGACCGAGATCCATGAAGACAAAACTGTTGCCTCCACTGAAGTCGCTCCAGGCATTTGAGGCGGCAGCGAGATATGAGAGCTTTCTCGAAGCGGCGGCCGAGCAGCAGATCACTTCCGGCGCAATCAGCCGACATGTGCGCCTGCTTGAGCAGTATCTGGGAACCGAATTGTTCTTGCGGCGGAGCAATGGGGTAACGCTGACTTCCGCCGGAAGGGACTACGCCGAAAACGTCACGCGCATATTCAGGGACCTGAAAATTGTGACGGATCGCGTCAACGCGCTGTCTCGAGACCGTGCGATCGTGATCTCCACGCTCCCGATATTCGCCGACCGCTGGCTCTACCGCAGGATTCCCTCGTTCAGAGATGCGTTCGACCGGGCGCAATTGCAAGTCGAGTGTCACAACGGTGAGCACGATTTCAATCGCGAAGATGTCGATGCCTGGATTCTCTATTCCAACGGCCGGCATCCTGGCTACAGCGTCACCCGACTTTTCGGGGAAGAGATTTTTCCCGTTTGCAGCCCCGAATTCCGCAAGAGGCTGTCAGGTCAACCGAGCGCCGAAGAAGTCATCCGTCAACCCCTTTTGCACGACAAGTGGTGGAACAGCGACTGGCCGGACTGGGCGCGCGCCGTAGGCGTGAACGGTGGCGAACTTGCCGCGAGCATGCGCTTCGCCCTTTACAAGGGCGTCATCCAGGCAGCGGTCGACGGCATGGGCATGGCCGTCGGACATGGCGAGATGATCGCGAAGGAGTTGGCGGCTGGAACACTCGTTCCGCTGACGCACCTTTCCGTCGAAGCGGAAAACTCCTACCATCTCGTCATGAACGCTTCGGCTTCGAACAATCCCATGTGCGTCCAGCTGAAGAATTGGCTGATGGGCGAATGCGCCCAGCCCGGGTTATCGCGCACCTAGGCGTTTTTCGCTTCCCACGAATACGCCGGAAATCCCGTAATCCCTGATCTTGAGATCGGGGTGGATGGTCCACGCCGAGCCGGACCGGAGCTCATTAGTGGAGTTCCGTCCACTTGCCGGGGCGCGGGGCAAACAGCCTAATTCGGCCGGCATGGAATCACGGTCTTAGCCGCCGCATCCGAGTCCCCAAGCGGATAGCGCGAAATTTCGGGCAACTCGAATGCAACGAGCAGAAGCCCATGGTTGACCATGACGTAGATAATGTCTAGTCTGCCTCAGAATATCTGACACTCGATCGCGCCGGAAATACATGATCAATGAGTCGCTGCCGCCGCTGAAGTCGCTTCAGGCATTCGAGGCGGCGGGCAGGCACGAAAGTTTCCTACATGCGGCAATCGAACTGAAGGTCTCGCCGGGCGCGATCAGCAGACATGTACAGCTGCTTGAGCAATTTCTGGAAACCGAGCTCTTTGTCAGGCGAAGCAACGGCGTCACGTTGACAACGAACGGGAATTTCTATGCCCGCAGAGTCAGCCGGATTTTCAGAGATCTGAGAACAATGACGGCTGAAGTCCGCAGACTGCATGCGCCGGATGAATCATAGTCCCGGCGTAGCCGGGAATCCCGAATCAACGGAATACTGCGCTCAGGCTCCTTTCCGAACCTTGCAGCAGTAAACGGCCGGCCCCGCGGCCGGCTTTTTCCGCCGTTCTCTTACTCGCGCTCGCCGGCCGCCCATGGTTCCGGCTGCCCAATGCAAATGAAACGCCCTCCGCGCGCAGACTCGCACGAATACCGTCCGGTCCAGTCATTACTTCCGATCGATGCGGCCCGTGCAGGAAATACGCCGCTGTGCGCACGAGGGTGCGGCATGGCCCATGGGTAACGACCAATTACAGTGCGGCCCCTGCACTGCAGATCCGTATCCGGGATCCGATTCCATGAAGTGACTTGACCGTTGTGATGCAATTGCGGCCATCCGGCCTCGCCTCGAACGGCAATCGATAGATTGCCGTCTTGTTGTTGCTGGAAAGCCTTACAACAGCCCGCGCCGGCCCGGCCATCAGCAACGTGGCGTCGGATGTATCCGCCGGTTGCGATGAGTGTCCGAGTTGCCCCTGCGCGTCGATCGCCAAGAGCTGCCCGGCTTCGAAAAACTGCTGTTCCAGCGCCGCCAGCCGCATCTCGATGACCGTAAACATCGACTCCATTTCCCGGGTGTCCAGGAGATCTTCCGTGGCAACTTCCCGCGCCTCTGCGGGCTGCTCGTCGTTCGGACACAAGCTGACCTGGGCGCCGGCTTCGTAGGCATCCCGCCGCGCCTTGCAATTTTGTGCCTGGGCATTCAATTCCTCCGTGTTCGCCGTCAGTCTGGCGGCTTCTCCGCGCATGCTGATGATCTCCAGGCGCCGTTGGGCCTGTTCTTCCTCGCGCGAATGGAGTTCCTGGTACAAGGCGGCGATATCCTGCTCTGTTTCGGGCGAAGTATTTTCTACTTCCTGTTGCGCCCGCGCTGGCGCCAGCGCCAGCAGGCCGATGAAACCAACGGACACGGACTTCATGCAAGATCGTCTTGCTATCGCGAAAAAACCGCTCACTGCGCTATCTCCTCCCAGATGAAGTTGACCTGGCCTTTTTCATTCCGACGCAATTGCCGAACCACGCCCGGTAGCTGCCGGACTACCCGAAGTGCGCACATGGCTTCGAGCGAATCGCCCCTCAGCAGCAATTTCGATTGCCCGTCCTGACGGCTTATTTCAAATCCCTGCTGCATGCCGCAACGGTGGCGCAGCAGTAAATCGAGAAAATCCTCGGAGACCGCAATGGGGGAGTTCGCGACTTCCTGGCCGCCGTCGAGAGTCTGCAGTTGCGCCTGCAAGCTCACCAGAGAATCGGTCACCATGGCAATTCTGCGCTGCAAGGTCTCCGGGTCGACGCCGCTGGCGGATTGAAGCGTCCACCCGCCGTACACAATGGGCAGCAGCAGCGCCAATCCCCAGACCGGCAGAGGCGCACGCGAGGACAAGCGCCAGATCCACTGGTGCAGGGTCATGAACGGTTCCACCGGCAATCTCGCCAGCCCTCTCCATTGCCGTCAGACGGGGCGGGGTCGCAACTCATGCCGAATGGATGCGACTGCTCGCCTTTCCACTTCACCAGGGGCCCGTCCAACTCAATCTGGGCATCGAACCACATCGCATCCATGAGCAACTGCGCCGACCGCCCCGGCGTTATACCCATCGACTGTTGATTGATCCATTTGGCGCGCAATGACGCTTCGTGTCCCTGCAGCGCGCGCAATTCGGCTTCCAGCGCCGCATATCGCGAGTCCCGATCGGAAACAGCGCCGGAAACCATTTCGATTGCGCAAACAAGAGCGACCGAAACGGCCAGCAGCAAAACGCTGGCGAGCAGGCGAACGCGGCGTCGATTGGGACCGGCTGCGCGCGGCGGCATCGGGCCCATGGGCAACACTTCGAAGCCTTCCGGCGATGGTGCGGACTCGTCCTCCATCGACACGGTCTCAAGGCCCTGGATCTCCAGATCCTCAGACAGCATCAAGCGCACATACCAGCCTTGCGATACCGCTCCCTTGCCGTCTCCGCGCGGGACCAGCAGATTCAGGTTTTCACTGCCGCCGGGAAGAGCCTCCGCCTGTTCCTCCCACAGGTGGCGATTGAAGAGCAGCCAGGGAATCAGGGCGGTCCTGTCTCGGAGCGATTCGAACGCCTCGACTGAGGCGTACCAAGCCGGATGGTCCCCGTAACACCCGGCCGGAAGTAACTCTTTCCAGCCGGGTTCGCAGACCAACGATCCGTAATGCGTATGTGGATAGACCGGCTTCACCGCCAACCCCATTCCGGCGGAAGCAATACCTGCAGCAGCAGCAGGTATTCCTCGGCATTCCCCTGCTTGTCGGAGCTGATCGGAAGTTGCCGCCCGCCGGGGAGGGGCACTCCCGAGCGGGTTCGCACCGTCGTCTCGAGCTTGAACCGCCCCAGCATGGCGGGCCTGGAGTCGCACAACCGCCGTTCCGATACCCACGTCTGAATCGCCATCTGGGGAATGGACAAGGTCGTGTCCCCCACTGTGTACGATGCGATGGATGTAATTCCGGAACTGGTCAGCGCCAGTCCCACCCGCACGCATTGGCGTCCCTCCAGCCACGGACGCATGACCAGGTCGAGGCCTTCGAGCCGGGTCTCGGGCGTGGCAGACGATGTCGAGAACGTCTCGGACACCGTTTCGCTGATGCTGCCCACGTAGGTTCGCTCCGAGCCGACCCGTAGCGGCAACGGCCGCCCATGGCGCGCATCGATCGAAATGGTGTGGGCGATCTGGGTTTGTCCGTGAGCCGAACCCAGACTGGCTAGCAGGCTCAGCGAACGTTGCAAGTCGCGTTCGGCACCCTCGGTCACGCGGTCCAGCCATTCCTGTACTTGTGTGCTTCGCACCGCAGCCAGGCCCATATCCCTGGCCAGATCCGCCAATTCCACGTTGATCTTGTCGGCCTCAAGGCGAAGCGCGCTCAATTCGTCGGCTTGCGCGTCGGTGAAATCGCCAGCGGCACTGTCCGACAGGCTCTCCTGACGCAGCTGCTCCAATTCGGTAATGCGGCTTTGGACCCGTGAGAGATCCGCGTCCGTGCGTTGCCGCTCCAATTCAATAACTTGCTGCATTGCGTCCTGCCGGGCGCGTTCCGTTGCCAGTTCCCAGCGCGAACCGAACGGAAAGGTAACGGCATCGCGGTCATAGGCAGCCGTGCCGCCAATCCGTATGCCGGATTGCCCGACCAGGAGCTCTCCGCCGGCGGAAAGCCGGTCCTCGCGCGCGGGCCCGCCGTAGCCGACATCCGGAACTCCCAGAACACTTCGCCCCGACGGAAAGATGGCTTGCAGGCTTTCCTCCCACTGCAGCCCTATGTTGCGGTCATCGTTGGATGCAATCCGCACCAGCACCAAACGCAGCCGGAAATGCCCGCGGGTCATCATGGTCAGCAATTCGGGATCGGCCGCCAGCGGCCGGGCGCCATAATTCAGTAATAGCGGGCGCATGGCCCGGCGTACCGAGCGCGGCGCCCAGATATAGAGCAGGCCCGCTTCCGCATTGAGCCACACGGAGCGCTCGCTGGTCCCATCCTGCCCACCTGCCAATTCGACCAGGCGGCGCATGAGCATCTCCAGCCCTTCGCCCGGCGCAGCCACCAGTTCGGTCGATACCGAACCTCCCGAGCCCGTTGCCGCTCCCCCGGCGCCGGAGCTGCCCTGCTGCCATTGATTGCCTCCCCGGTTTTGTTGCCGGGACCCGGTCTGACCGGTCATGCCCTGAGTGCCGCCGCCGCCTCCGGGCGCCAGCGGTGGCTGCATCCAGTGAGTCACCAGCCAGGGCTCCAGGCGCCGCGATTCGACATGGACCAGGCCGACATGCGGTGAGGACACATCCACATCCCAGATTTCGGAAAGTGTCTCCAAGAACTGCGCCAGGGAGCCTCCCCGAAACCGCACCCTTCGAGACTCGCCGATGGGCGGGAAGGGATCCTCCGGATGGGCCGTGAAAACCTTCGTTTCCCAGTCAGGCAGCATGTATTCGACACATTGCGTCAATGTCAGTTCCAGGTCCGGAACGGGGTCGACGCGCAGCGGCCTGGGGTCCGGGCGGCCTACGACCGGGGCCGGAACCAAGTCGGAAGGACGCTCCGGGCGTTCTTCGGAGACGCTGTCGTTCAGGCTTCTCTCAAATTGCTGCCGTACTTCGCGGGCGGCATTGTCCGCACCACCCCCCATCGGCGAGCAGCCGGCCAGGGCAAGGGCCAGTACCGCCACAAGCGCATCAGGACGCCGAATCATCACGCTCCTCCGTGCCGTCGGCCTTGGTGTTGGAATCCGGCTGTTCGCTCGTGCAGATGGTTGCTCTGACCGTCGGAAAATCCGCCTCGTCAATGCAGTAGCCCTCGGGCATCAGCGTCTCCAGCGCCGCCTTTGGAGACACGGAAACGGAACTGATGTCCCACTGGAACACGGGAGCATTGACATACACGCCCAGCGCGGAGAGATCAATCTGCACTCCGACCGGCACGAAGCGCCAGGCAATGCGGCCGATCGTGTCGGGCAGCGGTTCGGCGGAAAGCCGCCCCGGCGTCGCATATTGGCGATACAGTGGATGTTCCGCAGGCAAGGCCCCAAGGCTGGCATCCTCTGCCGGCCCGTGAAGCGCGTCCGCCTGGTTGGCGTCAAGCATCCGTATCGGCCCCGGGTTCACTTGTGCATGCATATCGATGACCGCCCGGCGTTTCAGCACGTCGGCAACTATTGCCACCCCCTTTTGACCGGCTAGCTCTTCAATGACATCGGGCCAGACATTCCCGTTGCCTGTCCAGGAAACGGGTTCTCCTTCCGCCTGATCCGTTCTCTCGAGATTCTCCGGAGCCCAGATCGTCCAGCCGGCAGGCAGGACCGACTCAAGCGCCTTGACAAGATTCGCCGCTTCTCCGGTTCCGTGCACCTGGTCGGGATTTGAAGGCCTGCCGGTGATCCACACTACGGCCGGCGCGGCTTCCGTCGCGCCAACCATGACGTACGTTTGCCTTGCCTCTTCGCCCGCATCATTGCCCTCGGCCGCACGGATGCCGGATACCAGCGTCAGGCCGATCGCCAATGTACCGGCGAAGCAGCGCAACGGCAGCCTGAATTCCTCTTGTCTCATTCACCAACTCCAGAAAATCCCGACGGCGGACGGCCTGTTGGAGTGACCCGTCGTCGGCGATCAGCGTACACGGCCCTGACTTGCCCGGAAGCAAGCATGCAGGAAGTGAACGGTCAATTGTATAACATAATTACGTTATGTTCAAAATTACCAATATTATTGGACAATAAATTATATTTACGATCTGTATTATAATACTCGACCAGGGAACCGGGAACCCATCGGCAATGTCTTCAACCGCACTTGGCATGATCGCCTCAGCGATTCTGGTAACGTTCATGTTCGCCATGTCCCAGCCAAGGATCACCCCGGAGGGTGACTCAGCGGCGGATGCCTACTGGACCCCGTCGAGCAAACTCGCCGCGGCGCGTGCGGATGTGCGCGCTGCTCTGGCTGGGCGCAGCACGTTCCAGCGTGAGAATCTGGGCTGGAAATTCCCGGCGCCTACCCGTGCGCTGCTCTTTCGTCCCTGCCGACACACCGACGGTGTGGCGGTCGATGCGGACAGCGACGGGCTGGTCGACAACCTTGTGCCGGCAAACCGATGGAGAAAGGACTGGGCCTCGCATAACCCCGCCACGGCCGACAGCCTTTGGGCTGTGCGCACGCCGGCCCAGCGCGAAGCCGCGTTGGAGCTGGCTCGGAGGCAAATGGGCATGGGCAGCGATTTCGATCGCAGCCGCGAACCGGCCGGCGCGAACTGCGATCGGCAGCGCGGATCCATCATCGCAGGCGATTACTATTGGCCCGGTTAAAGAAGGGCGCCGTCCCCACGGCGTGTCCGGTCTTGCGCGTTCCTTGCGCGTTCAAGGACTCTAAAGACACAGGAACAGGCCCGCCGTCACGGATGGATCCGCGGGATCGCCCGTTCGGCTGATCGCGATGTCCGGTAGCTGGGAGAACCGGGGGTCCGACTCGAGATAGTGCTGAATTTCCATGGCGTCCTGAGCCGAATCCGCGGGGATCCATAGGCCTTGCATCAGCTTGGAGGTCGCGGGCGCTCCCGGCCGTGCCGTGCCGGCGGCGATCGGCAGTGCCAGACGCATCCCCGCTCGCGTGGCGCAGCGTTTCGGCAGTCCTAGGCCTCTGGGGGTGCACGTTATGGCGCCCAATGCGGCGACCGGAACCGAGCCGGCGCCAGAGTCGCTGCAGGGAACGCAGGTGCGGACCACGCCTTGGAACGGCGAATTCTCGGGAGTGAAGCCGGCATCGCCGCCGTCCAGCAGGCAGGCGCCGCCCCGTCCGACGAATTCCCCGCCGGGCAAATCGAAGCCCGGGCCATCCTGGATCACGTCGGGAACATCGCGTTGACCCGTATTCGCGCGAGCCTGAAAAGCCGACACTTCCCAGACCGCCGCAATGGCCTTTTGCCGATTTTCGGCCCTCTGCATCCAGTCATCGAAGAACCGCCAGCCCAGCACCGAAAGCGCGATCGCCGCCGCTACCGTGACCAGCATTTCGACGGTCAGCCAGCCCGCCTCGCCGGATTTCTTTCCGGGAGCGCCTTGCCGCGCGTGGAGGCCGGCCGAGGTCATGAAGCCGGCAGGCAGCAGAACAGAGCGTCGCGCTGCTCCACGACTATCAATTGCGGCATGGCGGTCTGCAGATTGCCCATCAGCCAATGCGCATCGACGTCGCGCAAGGCGTTGTCGGCAGGGAATGAGGCCGGATGCAGCGTAAGCTGCAGGTCGTCCGCCACGCACCCGGCCAGGGTCACGGCGGCTGCGGTGGGATCGCGCATGAGCGCTTCGCCGTCCACCAGCGTGCGTCCCGCGTGCAGGCCATCGGACAGCAGGTTCGCCGAAGTGCCGGCGGCTACGTCGGCGGCGGGCGGGTCGGCGTCCATCACGTCCGCAATCAGATTCTGCGCGGTTGCCTGCCAGGTAAACGGATTTCCGTCAGGCAATTGCTGCACGTTCTCGATGGCTTCGGCGAGCTGGCTGGTCACGGCAAGCCGGCGGGCCGTTTCGAGACGTCCGAAAAAGAACGTGATCGCGCCGCTGGTCAGCACGGCAATCACCGCGATGACCACAACCAGTTCGGTTGTCGAAAATCCCCCTTCGTTTCGGCAGGGTGCCGAACCGCGCGGCTTAGGCATCGCTGCCGGGAGACGGGCAATGCGCCATGACGGACAGTCTGACCGTTGGAAAAGGATTCAATGGGTCGCCCGCCCAGGCCAGGTGGTTGCGCGGCACCAGCGGAAGCGTTTGCTGAAGGGTATAGGGAGAGAAGCCGTCCGACTGCAGGCAATTTCGCACGATTTGAGTGCCCGGGGCGGGATCGGCATCGGAAAGGGCAAACACGTCGATATTGGCAGAGGTGTCCGCGCTGTCCACCTCACCGTGAATCACCGCAGGCTGACAATAGCCCCGGTCGGCTGGCGGCAGAGCGCTGATGTTGTCGATGAATTCCGGCAGCACCGTGAATACTCCAACAATAACTTCGGGACTGTAGACTGCGCCTACGCCGTCGTCCCATACCTGCCAGCTGATCGGCACGAGCGTCTCAATGTCATTCGTGGAGCCGGCGCCGATCACGGGCTGATCAACGTCCACAACCCCGCCGAAGGTGACCCGGATCGATTCAAGGGATGCGATCCAGCGCGGGGGCGCGCCGCCGTCGCACGGCGAGGGTGAGGGAACGGTAAACAGGTTCTCGGGACCGTTGAACACGTCGTAGCGGACCGCACGGTTGAACACCGCGAACGAGCGTGCATCGAGGCGGTTCGGCGTGGCGGGCGAAAGCGGCCGGACGTCAGCAGCGGGGTTGGTGCGGTCGACGCCCGTGATCCAGCGCGCCAGGGCGGCGGGGCTGTCCGCGAAATGCTGCACCTCCGGCGTCGTTGACCGGTCCACCCAGCCGCCCAGCTGGATGCCCGACGTGGCCGCCGTCGAGCGTTCCAGGCCCAGGCTGTCGGCTTCGTTGTAATCTCGCCACACCAGCAGTTCGCCCAGGCGGTTCAGGGCCGGATAGGCGGCGCCCCGCCATACCGTCCAGTCGACGTATTCGTTGCCCGCGGCGAACGAAGAAGGCGTGCCCGTGCCTTCCGGCAATACCTGGCCGCCGGTCGACGCCGCAACGATCCGGGCGACATCACTGCCCGGGCATTCCTGGGCGAGATCGCCGGGGGAGGAGGAGCAGGCCGGATCGGCTCCGAAACTGGTCAACTGCAACCGGAACTGCTGGCCCCCGCCCCCGTCGCAGCGGGTGACCCAGCTCAGACGGGGATCGGAGAGGGCGCCGGCGGAGCTTGCGAACCTTGCCGATATGTAGTTCGGCTCGCCCGGATCGGGCACGCCGTCGCCATCGGTATCGCCGGCCAGCACTGCCAGGGCGTCCCGGCAGGCGTAATCGGTTGAATCCAGCGGGTCGGGATCGGCATCCGGCCATCCGACCTCCACCGCATCCAGGTAGGCGCTGACCGGAGCGGCATGGTCTGCCTGCCAGGCGCGAACGCCCTCGAGCAGATCGTGCGTTTCCGCGACCAGCGCCCGGATGCGCATTTCCTCGCGCGAAATGCCGATTCCGACAAGTGACGCGTAGGTAATGCCCGTAGCAAGCGCGAGCCCCCAGAGGGCCGTTGTATCGAAGGCGCCTTTTTCGTTGGCGCGCGCTACAACGGCCCTCTTCATGGCATTTTCCTCCAAGGGGCTCAGACCGGCACGCGACATCTACGTGTTGTCGAGGCAAGCATACGCCACGGCGGTATTATTCGGAGGATTCAGCGTGAACAAAGCGGCGGTTGAATCATCCAGATAATCGCCGGCTGCATCTGAACTGCCGGCGGTTCCCGTGATTTGCATCACTGCGCGATAACGCCGGTTATCCGCAGCGCCGTACGCGTTGCCGTCTTCATCGGAGAACACGTTGACGATGGAAGCGTGAATGATGCTTTGCAATTCGCCGGCTTCCGCCGTGGTATCGAATTCGCTGGGATCCAGATTAAACTGAAGACCGTTCATGTCAGAACCTCCTCCGGTGCATGCGCCTGGAGCCGCTGCCACGGATTGAACGAAGCGGTGTTCAGCCAATAGCGAGTTCAACGATCCCGCAATCTCGTTAGGGGAAACCATGCCGTTGCGCAATCCCCGGAAGATGAGCTGTTGCTGCGACTGGATGGTCTGGCCGACCTGCTGGGCCACCGCGGTCATCTCGGTCGTCTGGCCCCGGCCCGTGAACAGCGCGAAGGCGCCGACGGACAGGGCCGCGATGACGGCGACGACGATCAGGACTTCCACGAAGGTATATCCCTCTTCGCCCGTCGTGCGGCCGGTCTGTGTCCTGGCGGACGTTTCTTGAGTATTCATTGTTGAAGTTTCTCCAAGTTCGGGCGCAAAAAACCGCCCTCCGATCCGGCTGCGCCCTATAGGTAAATTGGACCGGGAGGGACTGATTTGATTCCCGCCGAACAAAAGCAAAGCGGGAAGCAGCCGCGCATCGTATCACCGCTTTTGAGATAATGCAATACCTTTTTATCTATGTCATTAAATACCATTTTTATTGTGTATTAAATAATATTTAACATGCCGTATATCCACCTTTATGCTATACTGCAAAACCTTTCCGCCACCCATCGCCGGAATCACCACGTATGTCGATCACCTCCGAAGAATTGGCGTTGCCGGCAGCACGCAACGCGTATGCGGTCTGCGTCCAGAGGAGCGGCAACAACGGTTTCGGCGACATTCCTTTGAGCATCTCCATCTCAGCGGTCGCCCGCGCGGGAGGGGAAGGCGGGCCGAATGGACCCATCATCAGCCGCCACCTTCACATTCAGCCGGACGCGGGCCGTTTGCTGAACGCCGAGCTGGTGTCAGACGACTTGTACGAAAGCATTTGCAACAACGAGGACGCCTTGACTGAAGGCCAGGGTGCGGAAGAACTGTTTGAGGTTATGGGCGCGTTGCACGAGCTCCTGGAATCAGGAAGAAAGTCGCCGCAGCTGCGCTATTCGATACGCGGTGCTCTCGACACGCAACTGATACGGAACTATCTCCGCCGCGAGGGCTATGGACGGCTACCCGCGGTCGCGGCAGGGAACGTTGCCCGTGTCATCGACGTGCGGCATGCCCTGATGATGCTGGCCGGCGTTTGCCGCGCCACGGAATCCTGGGAAACGCTACCCAGGAAATTGCGGGACTACGATCTCGACTGCGGAGATTTCGCGCCGGCCGAACTCTGCGACCTGTACGGAGTGGCCCCGAGCAACGACGGTTCGGAATCTGCCGCGCTCCTCCGGCTGGTTCTCGCCGCGCATGGGGCTGCGGACGGGCGCCCCCGCCTCGAATCGGCCATGGAGAAATCCTCCGGATCGAAGCTTCTGAAAACGCTGGGCAAGGCCCTGCGTCAACTTGAGAACGCGGCGCCGCTGCCGCTGGTGGACGCGAAGGTCGAACTGACACCGTCCATGCTCGGCTTGCTTCTGCACAACGGCAAGTGGACCCCGGTGGTCCACCCCAAGGCAGAGGATCGCAAGGCCGGCGGCGACTATTGCCTGTACTCCTTGCCCGAGGGCCGGCCGCTGCTTCGACCGGCCGGTGTTTCGGCGCCGCTGCTTCGGCTGGACCGCCTGGAGTCCGAGTCCGGCTGGACCGCCGATGCCGACGACCGGTTGCGCCGGATCTGCGGCCGCGAAGGGGAATTGTTCAACCTGCGATTGCTCAGTGACGCCTTCACGCAATCGGGCGGCGGCTGGACGCACCGAGAATCCAACCTGATTCCCTTGCCGACATCCGAATCCAATCCATGGACCCAGGTAAACGAGTTTCTTCCGGGCGAAGAACTGATTGTGCTCTCAAGCCGGGCTGCCTGCGCGATCAACAGGCACGACGTCGAAAAAGCCCGCGCGGCTCTGGACGAAATTGCCAAGCAGGCCGAGATAGGCAACCAAGGCGCCCGCAGAGCGGCCGTGACTCTCTTCAGGAACATGCGCATTGCCGCATCACGCGCCGGCCTCCTTGATGATGGGCGCCAGGCCTGGCTTCGGCAAATGGCTTTCTTGCTCGACCCCGAATTCTGGCCAGCGGATCAGCCCGCCGACAATCCTTGTTTCGCTACCCTCCTTTATGGCGACGGTCCGGTGGCCCGGCACAACCGGATCGCCATCGGCAGCCGTTCCACACTGGGCATTTCAGCTTCGGCCGCAACCACGGAAATTCTGACAAGGCCGCCGCGGTTGCGGAAAGACAATACGAGATGAAGTTAAGCAGGATAATCCGTCCCACGCACCCGGCAGAACACAAACCGGTTAAGCCCGCCACTTCGGAGAGGCCGGGGAAAGCGCACCTGCGCCACCGCTGGGGCGAGTTGATTACGGCCAGCGGCCTGACGACGCTAGTGGGCGTCATGCGCTCCTGCGGCGCCAGCAAGGACCAGGTCAATTACCTCTTGCGCGACAGCCGGTCCGGAGTGGTGTCGGCGCTGGACCCCCTGGGTCAGATCGAAGTTTGGCTCGGAACCCAATTGCGCGATCCGGGGCTTTGCCGCCGTATCCTCGCCGGCACCCTGCAGTGCCTGCAGGCATTGCGCGCGAACGCTCCGCTGGAGCTCACGATGCATACGCTTCTTGAGTTGCCGCGCGGCGCGGACTGCGCCGAGCCACCGCAGTGGCATGAGTTCGAGCGCAACAGCGTGCTTATCTGGAAAGACCGCGACGGCCGGCAGTGGGCGGCCGCCGGCAATCCCCTTTCGCTCGCAATGTGGCGCTGGCTCAAAGAAACGACCCGGACCGGGGAAAAGAACCTCTGGCTCCGATGTCTGGGACATGAACTCGAGAAGACACGCCCCGTCCCGTATGTCGAATTGCACGCCGAGACACAGGTAGGGATGTCCGGGAAGGAACGGGTGATGGGCTGGCTGTTGGAGTCTCGCATGAAAGGCGGGGTCTCGGACATCCATATCCGGGTGCAGTTGACCGACAACAAGCCCGTCGGACAGGTCACCTACCGCCACTTGGGGATGTGCGTCAAGGAACTGCCCGACATTCCCATGGAGCAATTCTTAGCCGCGCAACGCTATTTGCTGATCCTGGCCAAGCGGACCGACTCGGAAACCATGTATGTGCCGTACGACCGGCAAATCCGTCTGGAACTGCCTTCCGGCGACGAGTTCAGCGGCCGGCTCTCGATGGTTCCTTACTACTGGGACCCGGACGACCCCAGCGTGGCCTGGTACTCGACGGTGATCCGGGTTCTGAGCGGCAAGCAGGAGGTCAAGACGCTTGACCAAGTCGTGCGGCCCGACGATATCCGCCGGGCCCGCGACCTGCTGGATGTCGATGCCGGCATGGTCATCGTTTCGGGGCCGACCGGTTCCGGAAAGACCACTCTGCTGGCCGCCCTGCTATCGGCCGCATACATCGAGCGGCCCGGACAGCGGCTGCTGACCGTGGAAGATCCGGTTGAGGTTCCGATTGCGGGCTCGGTTCAATTCGCCGTCGAGGAGCGTCAGAAGCTCGATTTCGACATGATTCTGCGCAGCCTGCTGCGCCAGGACCCGGACATCCTGCTGGTCGGCGAAGTCCGTGACGCCGAAGTCGCGGACATAGCCAGCCGGCTGGCCGTGTCGGGCCATACGGTCTTCACCACCTGCCACGCCAGCTACGCGGCGACCGTCGCCCTGCGGATGCAGTCGATGAAAATGCACCCCGACCACCTAGCCGCCACGCTTCGCTGGTCGACTTCACAGAGGCTGCTTACCGGGTGCTGTCCGGACTGTTCGCCGGGCCAGACGCTCCCGAAGGGCCATTCGGACACGTACGGATCGTTGTTCGACACGATCCGCGAAGTGACGGGCTTTAGCGAACTGCCCGATGTGGTTGTCAACCAGCCCGATGCCGACCCCGCGTGCCGCACATGCGGCGGGCGCTATGCGCCCAGGCGGCTGATCCTCGAAACGCTGAACTGGTCGTCGCTCCCGCCGCTCGCCACCGCCCGCCCGGAAAACGAATGGTGGAACGACGCACTCGACGCGGGGAAACTGATACCCATGTGGTACCGTGCGGTGGCGTGCCTGCTGCGCCGCGAAATTTCCGTCGGAGCGTTCATCGAGAAGTTCTCCTCCGAACCCCCGCACCAGGGCCTGATCAGCGAGCAGAACCGGATTCGACTGCGCGAGTTCACCCTGCGCGAGGCCGGGCTGTCCTCATCCGGCGTGGCCGAGTGAGAAAGAATGAAATTCAACCTGACTAAGGCGGACGCGCCCGGCAAGGCAAAAAGGGCCATGAAGGAGTACAAGGTCGCATCCCCGGATGGCCGCGCGGCGATCGTTTCTGCCGTGTCCAAGGTTGCCGCCAGGCGCAAGGGCCGGGGGCAATTGCGATTGCCCAGTGGTTCGAAAGTCCAGGTCAAGCGGTCGCTGAATCTGCCGCGCAGTTTCGGCGGCCTCAAACCCGGGGACCAGATGGAAGCGCTGATGACCTACTCGCGCCTGCTTGCGTCGAAGACGCCGCTGGAGAGCGCCTACGAGAGACTGGGCAAGCGGGTCGCTCCCCGGCGCGCCGGTGAACGGGCTTCCCAGGCCTTCGAGCGCTCGGGCATCCATCCCGTGGCCTGCGCCATCCTGTCTGGAGCGGAGACCGCCGGACAGTCCGGGTCCGGCGCCGACCGGGCGGCTGACTGGCTGGCGGCGCGGGAGCAACGGCTGGACGAATACATCAATCCGGTCAAGAAGCAGTTCTTCTTCTCGGCGGCCATCCTGCTGATCCTGTTTGCAATGCCGGTGATCGCCAACGCCATGTTCGAGCAGCTTCCGGACGAGTACGTCCAGCTCCAGCACACGGTGCTTTCGGAATTCCTGGTGGCCTCCTACAGCCTGCTCTACGAGCCGCTCACACCATTCGTCGCCCTGGGGGTCCTGTGGGGAGGGCTGATGGCGGCCGGCTTCGTGCTGTTCCAGCTCAAGGGCTCTTTTCGCGACCGGCTGCCGCTGTTGGGTCCTCTCGGGCAGATTGCGGAACACGAGCGCCTGACCGCGTGGCTGAGCATGTACATCCCGTTTCATGCAGCGAACCTGCCGTTCTCCGACTTCGTGCACGCCGGCGCGCACGCATTCAGATCCGGGCCGCTGGCGAAGGCATTCGCGAAGCTGTTGAGCGATGTCGCGAAAGGCGAGGCCGATTCGCTGGCGACCGCGGCGTCGGTGCATCCTGAAGTCATTCCAGCGGGAATGCATGAAGCCATCGTCGTCATGGCAGACATGGACCTGGAGGCCGGTCAGAAACATCTGCGATCACTGATGATGCTCAGTTCCAGGGAAATGCGGCGCCTGGCTGTACAGGCGAGTCGCCAGGGGGGCATGATGCGCACCGTATCGGGCGTGGTCATTGCCGCATTCATGCTGGTCGGCATCTATGGCCCGCTTGCGATGTCGATAGGCGCGCCTACCTGAGTTGCGACTCATCGCGGCGCCATTCAATCGTGATTGCCGAGCATCTGCCGCCGGCGTGGACCGGCGCGATGGCAGCCATCCTGGGCCTGGTGCTGGGGAGCTTTGCGGGAATGTGCGCCTACCGTCTCCCCCGCCGCAAGGAGATTGTGAGACAAGGCTCCCATTGTCCGGTATGCGGCGTCCGTATTCCCCCGTGGCGCAATATTCCTCTGTTCAGCTTCGCACTGCAGAGGGGAAGATGCTTCGCCTGCCGCCAGCGCATTCATTGGCGCTACGTCTATTGCGAAGCGCTGTGCGCCGCGCTGACCTGGGCCTGCTGGCACAAGTTCGGGCTCAGCGGGGCCCTGCTCGCGGGAACGGCGCTGTGCGGCATTCTGGTATTGCTGTCCGCAATCGACCTGGAACACCGCCAGCTTCCCGACCGTCTGACGCTTCCGCTGCTGTGGCTGGGGCTGTTATTCAGCCTGACCGGGCCCGAGGCGCCTTTCGCCTCCCCCGCGGATGGCATCGTGGGCGCAGCGGCGGCTTACGGGCTACTACGAGTGGCCGATACGTTATGGCGGCGGCTGCGAAAGCGTCCCGCTTTCGGCGGAGGCGACATCAAGCTGCTGGCCGCGCTCGGCGCCTGGCTGGGTCCGTTCGGCGCATTAGCTGCGCTCGGCGCGGCGGCCATCCTGGGCTCGCTCTACAGCATTGCGCGGGTGCTCGGCACACGAACCGGTTTTCACGACACGCTACCTTTCGGACCCTTCCTTGCGATGGGAAGCGTGTGCGTTCTGTTCTTTCCGGATGCGCTGTGAAGGTTTTTCCCCATAAACCCGCATCCATGCGGACTGATGTTGAATCTTCACGCGCTATAGGCCGTGTTCCTCATCGTAGGCGCGGATCTCTTTCTTCAGCTTTGGGGACGGCCGGAATATGACGCCCATGCGCACAGGCACGGAGAATACTGCGTTCTTGTCATCCGGCCGCGCTCCCGGCAGCCGCACGGTCATCGGCTTGTACTGCTTGGGCAGGAGTTGTCCGAATCCCCTGAGCACGATCGGACGTGCCTCGGAAAGCGCATCGCCGACCATATCGATCAACTCGGCGATCGCTTGTCCGGCCAGCTCGTAATGCGCCACGGAATTGCGCGGTCCTTGCGTGACCATTTTCGGCGAGGGCGACCGCTCAGGAAGATTTTGGCGAAATTGCAGTGCAATTTCCCGGACTATTTCACGACGAACAATTTTTCTGCTGCGCGATCGCGCCAACGGTGCTTGTGTCTTGTCATCTGCCATCGCCGCATTATAGTAACCTGCCCTCAACGCTGAAAGTAATAGGGCAAACAGAGCGATCAACGTATGGAAGAGTTGAATCCGACCGACGTTCCCCTTCGGCGGGCCGACATCGAAGAACGGCTCCGGCAAAACCTGAACATGACGGTTTTCGGCGCGCGCGCTATGGCGAAGGCGATTCTGCAAGTGTACAGCCGCCACCTGATCGAAGGAAACACGATCGAGTTGCGCACCGTGGGGAAGTTTGAATCCAGGATCGAGGCCGCCCGGATGCACCATGTGGTCAACGCGAAAGGGGCCAGCAGTATGAAAATGACGCCTGCCCGGCGGGTGTTGCGTTTCTCGCCCTCGAAGAAACTCAGAGAGCGGATGATCAGGCGAAACAAAGCGCAAAATTCGTAGTCGGGAAATGGAGTTTTTCGACCAAGGCCAAATCGAGCGTGTCCGCGACGCGCTTCAACAGTGCGCCGAAAGCGCGGTCGTCATCGTCGGTCGGGATTCAGTAAAAAAGTATTACGAATCCGGCCGTCCGCGATAGCGCCACCTACCTGGAAACCGCTGACGAAATTCCGCGCCCGAACAGCCGCTCATAGTCTGCGGGGAAGATGACGTTCAACCTTCAGAGCCAGATCAGCCCGTTGGAAATTACTCCGAGGGCTGAGAAATCGCTCGGGGAAGCGAGCAGGTCAGGGCTTTAGCGGAGCCGGAGCAGCGAAGCTCAACGGCGCGCAAGCGAAGTAATGCGTCGTGATCAAGCTTCATGAAGCCAACGAATGCGAAGCGGTCAGTATCCGCGCAGCCAACGGAGCGCAGCGCAATAAACGAAGTGAAGTAACCGGATCGCAGTAAATGCAGGGACGAGGCATCGCGCCAACCTACCCATTCGCGCCGCACTAAAGCGGGCCGCCTTATGGAATGCTGGACTGGGAACGGGCAATGCCCGAATGAGCCCCAATACCCGCGGACCGTTCGGATTTGGATGGTTCCTCCCAGCACTTCGCGGCCGGCGTGCGGCCGGCGCGGCGGAAGCGGTATGGTGGCGCGAAAAAAGGACTGAACCGGAATAAGTGCCAGAGAGTGCGTGAGAGTATCTTCTAGGGAGCGCGCCACTGCGTTCCACCTCTTCGAAAGTCCCGTTTTCGGGGTGCTACACTTTTTTCTTGCCGCATTCCTGCTCTTGAGCGGGAGATGGGTGCTACACCTTTCGCGCCCATCCTTTTTACCTCGACCTGAAGCGCACAAGTGCTTCGCCGCTGCGGCACGCCTTTGTCAAGACCGGCGCTACCGAACAGCGTTGGAGATATTGGTCTTGAAGAGGCACGAATCAATGAATCAAATAAAAAGAACGGCCCGTCAAGTGCGCCGCATCAGGCGCGAGCGCGAGAAGGGCTTCACGCTGCTCGAAATCCTCGTGGGCCTGGGCGTGCTGGCCCTGGTCATCGCCATCGCGATCGGTGTGTTCCAGGAGCGTGCGGAAAACACTACGCCCGACGCGATCGCAACGCAAGCGGGCGGAGTGATGTCGCAGTGGAAAGTGCTAAGGGAAATTCAAGACACAACCGCCGCGAACCGTGGGGCGGTAGTGCAGCAATTGGCTCAGGAATTGAACGCATCGCTGAACGGCCTCGCGTCGATTGCCCAAATCACTTCGACAGGAACCAACACGACCGCGATCACCGGCGAGGTTCCCGCCTGCTCCGCAGCAAGGATCGACATACAGGACGCCACCCTGGATGAGAATCAGAACGAGCGCCTCGCAGAGCGAATGGTGGTCGTTTTAACAAACGTGTGGGATGCGAATGAATTTGTAGAAGCCACCGCGTTCCTTGCGGGAACGCCCGCCCCCGTTACTCCGGTAGCGACCACGCCTCATGCTTCAGCTACCCACGCGTACATCTGTTTCAACAGCTGATCCCATCACTCCGTTGGCTGCCCGTTCCTTCAGCTTCCGCCGTGCCTTCGTGCTGGCGCTCGTGATCCCGCCGTGGGCGGCGCTCGTGCTGGCGACGGCGGGGATGGCGAGCTACACGTTCGGCCCCTGGCCGAATCTAATAGCCGCCTCATTCGGCGGGATCTGGCTGAAGGAACGCGCGCTGCGGAAAAAGGCGCAGGCTGTGAAAGAATGATGCGCCCGGATAACTCCTGGGGGGAGCGCCGACTTTCCCATCCAAGGCGGGAACGGGTCCGGGCACCCTGCGAGGCGGGTCTAACTATGCCCGCATTCCCGCCGTTCGGCGCAAAAGATTGAACGCGCATGAAGACTGACGGGGCAACCCTTACCGGTGTCGAATGGGCGCAGGACGTTTGATGCCGCTGTTGAATCTCGGGCCGGGCGATACGGCGCCGGCCCGAGATTCCTTTTCTCCGGGCGGCCCGCTGTTTCCAAGAGGTCGGAAATTTGCGGCTCTTTTTTCATTCCTCCCGCAGCGGGCCGCCTACTCGGATTTCCGCGCGCGCGTCGGCGCCGGAGCATTCGGCTCGCAAGGCCGCATTCGGAGGACTTGCGCCGCCGCGCCGGTTCGCTGCAGGATTTTTGTTCTTTGTTCCTTGCAAGCGCGGCGCGGCGGCCTATTTTTCATAGAAGGCCGCAATAAGAAAAGCTACTACGCCGAGCGCGGCCGCCTGATAGCTGGGGCGCAACGCGCGGAAAGAGGGCGCGTGATCTGCGACACGATTACGCCTTTCGGCGCGACGTGAACGCAGGCGTGAAGAAAATGCCTGTGAAACGAAACGTCAACTGGCGCGCGCGCCTGGCACTGCTGCCCTTCGCAGTCGCAGGAGGACTGCTTGCAGGGATAACGGCTCCTTGGGGACTTGTGTGCATGGCCGCGTTGTTGGGCCTCGGCTTCGCCGTGGCTTGGGGCGCAAATCGGCGCCGACGGAAGCGCCCATGAACCTGTCAACTATGGCAGTCGCTGCAGCCGCCGCGGCGGCTGCCAGCCTAATGCTGGCGGGGATCATGCCCGACACCAGGAATGTGATCCGGCCGGCCTCTCCGTCCGCGCCCGTCGCGTACACGGATCTCCGGCGCCGCTCCGCCGCGGTTTCTCCCCTGTTCGCCGAATGCTTCGAGGGCGAACTCACCGGAAGCGGCCTCCGGTTCCGGGCGCGGCGCCTGCCCTGGCCGCCGCCTGCCGGCAACGATGCGGATAGGGACGAAGAGCACGATCACGTTGGTGGGATCGTTGATCCTGCGAGTCAAGTCGCGTACACAAGCAGCGAACCGGCTTCCGGCCGTTGCGCGGACCTGTCTCCGTGAACGAGCGCGGATTCACTATCGCCCCGGTATTGTGGGGGCTGGCGGTTGCCGGCCTTATCGTTTTCACGCTGGCCCAGGTCATGGTGGCTGAGCAACGCCGGATGCGGAACCGGGCGCTAATCAACGAATCGTTGATGATTGTCAATGCGGTTCGGGTATTCCAGACTGAAAACACTGCCCTGGAAACCGCTCCCGGCGATCCGGACGAGGCCGGCTGGCCGGACCCGGAAGGGCCGGACGGCGACATCGCCCTCGCCGCCGACAACTGTGAAGGCGCGCTCGCGGCCATGGCCGACGCCGGAAACCTTCACCCGGATTACGGAACGTCTTCCGTCTCGCGCGCCGACGCGCGGATGGAGTGGAGCACCGGCGCCTGCACGGAGAACGAATTCACGCTGCGGCTTGAATGCCGGAGCGGAATTGCCGGCCTGGCTCCAGCTGATCCCGGCGAAGCCTGCCCGACCACCGCCGACCTGGATCTGCTCGCGGTGCGCTCCGGGGGCGTCCACGCGGCCAACGCCGTTACGTGGACGCTCTACCGCGCCGCCGAGTACCCGGCGATCCGCAATGCGATTGACCGTTCCCTGTACCAGACTTTAAGCGCGAACTACGTGCGCGGGCACACTCCGGATTTCATAGATCCCTTTGCCAGCCCCCCCGTGCTGGCCGACGACGGCGGCTATCCGCCCGCCCTCGAAGCTTTTCCGCCGCGGGATATCCGCCCCGCCTGTCCGGATGGGCGGCCGCTGCTTTGGCGCTATGGCGTCAACTCGCTTTCAATAGCGTTTCGCGGCTGGAATGCCGCTTCCCTGAACTCCCTGTCCGTGACCGTCGATACCTCCTTCGGAGCGGACACGCGGACACTGATTCCCATCTCGTGGCAGGTCATCAATACCGGCAATGACCCCGATGTCCGCATTGACGTGATCGAGGTCCTGCCGTACATCGCCAGCCTGACCGTGCCGGGCTTGAACGAACGCGATCACGACGGCGACCCCTTAACGCCGGACGTAGCTCAGCCGTTCAGTTGCCTCCCCCAGGTCATCCAGGGGCGGATCAGTACCGCTTCCGGCGCGGGCCTGGCCTTTGAAGGCGGGGTAGTGCAGCGCACCTGCACGGACGACGCCACGAGAACGGACGTCGACGGCAATGTAAATCAGTCGGTGGCCGCCATCCCGCGCGCCCAAGTGGCCTCGTACCGGGTCCTCGACGGCGGAAGCGTCTTGAGCCTCCCCGCCGTGCGGCTGTCCGCGATCAGCTATTGCGGGGACCCCGAGCCATGACCGGCCGGCAGGCGGGATTTACGACGGCGGAGCTGACGCTGACGCTGGCGGGCGGGGCGGTCTTGGCCGCCGCCGCCATGGCCATGGCGTTTGCCGTCATCAATCGGGATTCGGCCGTTTCGCTCAAAGTCCTGTACATCGCCGGCCAAGCGGTCGAGTACGAAACCGGAGTAGCGGCGGCAAGGATGCTGCGCGCCGAGCACGCCGCCGGTCGTCCTGCCCCGGTCTTTGAATCCATCCCTGGGAGGGGCGGGCGCGGAGCGCAGGGGCGCGCCTGCCTGTGGCAAACCGGATGTGCATTTGACGATGGCGACATCGCCTTGTCCGACCTGACCCAAGACGCATGGAGAAACGCCACCCCTCCCGCAATTCCCTTCGACTACTGTGACGACGGCAACGGCCCCAGGGAAGCCGTGTACGGCGTATGGGTAGACGCCGAAGACGCGGCGCAGGCGCGCGAAATCCACGCCCGGCTGGAAGCGGCGGCCGCCCGCAGCGAGTTTGCCATTCTGGCGTACGGGATCGACGCCGATCCTGCCGACCCCGGCGGGGATGGCTTCGGCGTCCTTGCCTGCTTCTAGCTGCCGCCGGCCCGAGGAACTCGTTGCGAACGTGAACGAATTGCACGCAAACCGGAAAGAAGCGGGATTCACGCTCGTCGAAATCATGATCACTATTGCGGTCGCAGGCATCTTGATTGCGATCGCGCTCGCGTTCGCCGCCGGCCGGATCGAGGTGGCCCGGTGGCAACAGCGCGCGGACCGGATCGCCTCACTGATCGAATGGGAACGGCACAAGCGCGAAAACGGGATCAATGAAGGACGGATGTCGCCGGCCGACCTGGCCGGAGCGCTCAGTGCGATGCTGGCCGAAGACGCGGATATCGAGGCGGCGGCATTCGGAGGGCCGGCGCGGTGCAACTCCGCCGGCAAGAACAACGACGGAGTGGCCTTCGCCCTGCCCGCCGGGGTCGGCAGGATCGGCGCCGACCTGCTCGCCACCATGCTGCAAGAGACCGTGCGGGAGAGACTTCCCGATCGCGCCGCCGTCGACGGTTTCTACAACAGCGGCAGACCCGCCATCGCGCCCTTGACCGAAGTCCACGTCGTTGCCGGCATTGGGACAGTGTTCCTGTGCCTGGGGCAAGACGCTTGAACCGGCGCGCTCCTTCTGCGGGCCCGATGATCCGCAAGCCCTGGCTTCAAGAGGCGCGCGCCGGGGCGGAGAAGGGTGGATCAGCGCGACGTAATCGAGAACGGGCAAGCACGCCCGAAGGCCAGTGCTATACTGCCAGTTGCCGTCCCCACGCGCTCTCCTGATCGAGTGAGGTTGACGGACATGAATCATTGCCCCGCAGCGAAAATCCGCCGGGCGCGCTTTAGCCTTCTTGCCGCGGCGCTTCTCTTTCTACTCTCCCCCGGCGCTTTCGCCGTTCCGGGCGACGAAGCCGACCCGCCGCTCCCGCCGACGAATTTCGGGAACCTTTTCGTCTTCGGCCCGCACGTGCGCGATTGCAAGATCAGAGAAAGCGACGAGAGTTCGGCGACGATAGAGTTCCGGTCGAACTTCACATTTAATCAAGCCAGGTATCTAGACACCGCAGGTGTCTGGTCGAGCTGGCAGAGCCTGAGCGCGCATGAGTACGTCTGCACTGCCCCGAACTGTTTGTGGTTTGGCGGCGAAGTCGAAATACGCGGATGCACGGATTCCGCGGGAACGAACTGCCCAGGCGCATGTACCGTGAACGCCGGACCGGGTGTCGGCGGAAGGCCGTCTGTTGATCCTGTCGGACTGCCGGTTCCGATCGTGCACCACGCGGGTTGTGCGCAAACGGATCACAAGGAAGTCAGCTTCCAAGCACAGTGGACCGGAACGGCGGCGAATGGATATCCGCGTGTGAAGGATGCCGACGGGAACGCGGTCGCGCTTACCCAAGTGACGGGGGCGAGGGCGAATAGGGTGTATACGGGCACCTATACGATCCCTGCGGGCTGGGAAAGCGGGTTCGATGGAACTTGGCCGTTCGAGTTCCAGCTTGACGCTGAGCGGGTGCGGAAGGTGAACGTGAAGGTCAGCGAGCACTGCCTGAACGCTCCGCAGGTCTTCGAGTTGGATACCGCAGGCACGCGCACCCGCGTGTCCGACGGGGCGGGAGTCAGCGTGGACGTAAACAGCCAGATGGTGGTTGAGACCGGGAATTCCGGTTTGGCGCTGACCGACCACGTTCTCGATCCATCGACTCAAACCATGGGCACGGTATTCCGGCCCACGGTGCCGTCGGCAGGTACGACGCTCAAGTCCGGCTGGTCCGAAGCCGGCACGGCCTGGGACGGACGGAAGTACACGTCGCCTCAGACGAATGTGAACATGACCGCAGGCCGGAACGCATGCGTGGAAGACGGGTCGCATAGGTTCTGGCTGGACCCGGCGGCGCCCTCGTTCACGCTGCCCGAATCCACGGCGGCTACTCCGGTCGCGACCGTACGGACCGACGCGTGTGAAGGCGCGGTGGGTTCCAAGCCAACGATTACGCCAAATAACTGGCATTCGCTGTTTGGAACCATACAGGTGCACTGGAACATTCTCGACGGCAGTGAAGCGGCAGGCTGGGAGGTGCTGGTCACGCCGGCGCTTGCCTACGGCATGATCTTGGACGGAGCCATACTATCGGGAACCGGTTGGCCGTCAGCCGGAGCGGAAATCAGTGTGGACCGCGCCGGCGCCACATCTTGTCCGGCGGGCGAGCGGCTGGTGGTCGGCGTTTGCGAGCCTTGCCCGACCTATCACACTTGCGCCGGCAACGCCTTGAGTGCCAACCAATGGTGCGAAGAGGGTAGCCCTCCCGCAAGCGATTTCATGGACAGCTACCAGGTTTGTCAGGCCGGCACAACCCAGGTAGTCAACCAGTGCTTTGCCGCCGACGCCCCCGTTCCCGCTGATGCGCCGTGCCCAGGCACTTGCCCGCCGACCCCGGCGCGGCCGAGTTGCGCCATGGGCGAATCGTGGGTGTGGTTGGATGCAACCCAAAGCCCGCCGTGCGGAACATGGGACCGTCAGCTTGTCCCGTACCCGATCTTCGGGGCCTGTGAGACGGCGACGTGGGACAGTGCCAGTTGCAGTTATACCGCGGTGAACAGGGCCGGTCCGGAACCTGCGCCTGGCGTTTGCGAGACCGTCAGCCTGGATACGCTTCTTTGTAACTGGGAGGTGACGTACACAGGTGGGACTCCGCCGCCGGTGGGTGCCTGCGAGACGGCTTCGCTCGACCCGAACACCTGCACCTGGTCGGTTGTAGACACTGCCGATGCCGAGCCGAGCGTGGGCGCGTGTTACTCGACTTCGTTCGATACAAACACCTGCACTTGGTCGGTAGTGGACAACACGCCGTCGCCGCCCGGCTATGCCTGCGGCGACGTGTTCGATGCCGCTTCATGCACGTATTCGGAGGCTGCAGCGCCTGCCGCTCCCGGCTACGCCTGCGGCGACGTATTCAATGCTGCGTCATGCAGCTGGTCGGCGGCTGCGGCACCATCGGCCCCGACGACCACGACCTGCGAATCGGCCTCGTTCGATTCTGCGAGTTGCAGTTGGACTGTAACAGCCAATCCCTGCCCTGGCGCGCCTTCGGGCGACGCCTGCGGATCGTATTCGTCGAGCGGCAGCGATTCCTGCGGCTGCCCGACCTATTCCTATGTGTCGAACGGCTGCCCGGCTGCGCCTGCGGGCGATTCCTGCGGATCGTATGTATCCGACGGCAGCGATTCGTGCGGCTGCCCGACCTACAGCTACCAGGCGAACGCCTGCCCTGCCGCGCCGGCCAATGACTCGTGCGGGTCGTGGTCGTCGAGCGGCACCGATTCGTGCGGTTGTTCGACCTACAGCTATCAGGCCAATGCCTGCCCGGCCGCGCCGGCCGGTGATTCCTGCGGATCGTATGTATCCGACGGCAGCGATTCGTGCGGCTGCCCGACCT
>VXPQ01000042.1:0-27250 GCA_009839485.1 Bacteroidetes bacterium SB0662_bin_6 | reverse complement strand
GATTCCTGCGGATCGTATGTATCCGACGGCAGCGATTCGTGCGGCTGCCCGACCTACAGCTACCAGGCGAACGCCTGCCCTGGCGCGCCGGCCGGTGATTCCTGCGGATCGTGGTCCGCGGACGGCACCGATTCGTGCGGTTGTTCGACCTATTCGTATGTGTCCAACGGCTGCCCGGATGCACCAACTGTAGGTGCCTGTGAATCGTTGGGTACAAGCGGCAACGATTCCTGCGGCTGTCCAATCTACACGGTGGAGGATATTACCGAGGATCCACCTCCGTGCGACGGGACACTCGAACCGGCGGGCTGCGGGTGGAATTGCATTATCCAACAGTGCCCGGCATCGCCACCGCCAAGCGGCTGCGGCGAGAGTCAGACGAACCACATACTGTCCCCCGAAAATGGGTGGGACTGCTATATCACCACAACCACCACATGCTCGTGGAACGCCGAAAGCTGTTATTGGGACATAGGTGCCGACGTTTTTTCCTCTGGCTCATGTCCATCAGGAACGCCAGATTGAGGTGAGCCTGCACGGTAGGAAATTGTTGTCGAGGTTCACTTACTCGATCAGGTTGGCGTGTCTCTGGGACAGAGGTCTTGAAGATCGATTGGGGGCAAAGTTTCCACCTTGCATGCCGTTTTACGCCTGAATACATCCAGGGCAATTCCGTATCCCTATCCATCGATGTTGGTATGAAGATGGCGCTGGCTGGCATAGATGGCGCAATCAGGCGCGAACGATCGGCGTGGTAGTATTCGTCACGTAACCGTGCAGCACCCTGTCGGGTCGCTCGCCGAATAAAACAACCTGGTAACGCTTGGGGGTCGCTCCCTCGGGTCAGGCGAATACGCGAGGACGGCATCAACTGCACGGTTACAAACGGCCCGGCGCCTTGCCCGGGTATTTGGCTGGAAACCGGAGAACGTTTGCCCGGGTTTGAGATCCCGAGCGGCCGCCCTTAAGTAGACGGGATGCAGAAAAAATACCTTTCCCCCCTCATTCTCATCTTTTCCACGCTTGCTATTGCAGCATGCGGTTCCTCCGGCGGCACTGACAATCCGCCCGCGCCGCCGGCGCCGGTAGCGCCTCCACCGCCGCCGCCCGAACCGACCTTCGAGGAGCGCCTTTCAGACTTGGCGGCGTTTGACCCGAACCCGTGCCGGGCGGAGACGCCGGGGTTTGAAGCCCTGGGCGGGTGGCTCAAGAACGACGGGAGGGAGATCGGTGATTCGCGAGTCTGGTTGCGCGACTCCGGCGAGTTGGACGTGCCACTCGAAGATTCGCACGCCGCACGGGTGAACGCGACGTTTAATGCGTGCGGCGTGCGCGAAATTGCCCGCTACGTGGAAGGCGCCAGCATTCAGAGCCTGCAAAGTATGATGGATGAAGCGAACCTCTCACACGGATTGCTGATTTCGTCGAGTTTCTACCGAAGCCCGGAATTCGGTACGGATCCGCTGGAATGGTTCCGGTTCCTGGACAATGACGGGGACGCTTCCGACACGGATGTGATGCTGATCACAGGGCTTGGAAATGGCGCCGGAAGGCCGACGGCGCATGTAGTGGATTACTCGGAAGACCCGGATGTCGCGAACACGGAGTACTTCGACTCGCTCGCCGAAGCGCTAAAGCCGGAGAATCTGGACAGCGTGCTGTGGATACTGGTCGGCGGACACGCTGAAAACGACGATGGTGAATTTCGCCTCGCATCCGCAAGCTCGATCTGCGGCACCGCGGATCCGCTGTGCCTGTTTGCGCCCTTTACCTATGAGTACACCGGGGACGACGGATCCACGAGCATCCTGACCGGCACCTCGTTCTCCACTCCGCAAGTCTCCGCTGCCCTCGACACGGTCTGGGCGGTGTGGCCGGACATGGACATTCTGGACTTGCGCAACCTCGCTTTCGATTGCGCCGAGAACATGCCCGCCCGAGAAGGCGACACGTCCACCGAGCGCACGTTTTCCTATTCCAACGGTCGCGAATTCACATCTACCACCAATTCCACCTGGGGGCACGGAATCCTGTCGCTCACTTGCCTGTTCACCCCCAATGGGGGTTTGCAGAATCCGGTGACCGGCGATGCGATCTCCGGCGGCATCTTCGGGCCCCTGGCGGGGCCTGTGACGGGCGCTTCGATCACGGGCGTCGATTACACCGGGCGCGACTTCGGGTACGGGTTTGCCCGTCCTGTCGCAAGGGAGAATTTCGCGCTTGCGTCATTGGCGTTTGGCGGTAGATCGACTCTGCGGCCCGTACAGGCGAGTACCCGGCATCACGGCGTAGGCTACGCCCAGGGCGCTTACGGCGGCAGGCTGTGGCAGAGCGGCGCCCTGAGCGTTGATCTGACCGCCGCCGGCGCAAGCGGAGGGTTCGGAGGAGGCGCAATCGGAGCTGCAGTGGGCTGGCAGAGCGGCGGCTGGATGATTCGCGGCGGCATTGCGACGCAACCCGAAGCGGTCGGGTCGCTGACCGGCTCCCGGGCGTTCCGAGCGCCATCGACGGTTTCCGCGGCGGTCACCGCCGCCTACGCGAAAGCGTTGCCGCACGGGTTCTCCATGCACGTCCAGGCCGACCACTGGCGGACCGTCGCCACGCACGGCCGCTCCTTGTGGGAGTCGGCGGACTTGGCGGAGTCGCGTGTGGGCGCATCGGTCGTGAAGCGCGCGGGACCGCATGAGTTTTCGATTCAGGCCGTTTGGCAGTCGGGGTTGAGCGGGTCGCTTGGCGTCGACGGGCGCGTCTGGCCCGTGGCGGGAGTGCGCGAGCGCGGCGTATGGCTGACGTGGCGCGGAATCGGGATTCGGTAGGCCATGGGAGAGAGATCCGGATGCGGGATTGAGCTTCCAGGCCGGGAGCAGCAGCTTATGTGAATACATGCGGCCAAGCCGCACGGACCGACAGGCCCTATGGCGAAAAGGGAGGGGAACACAAGTGTCGGACAATACGCAAAAGATTGGCGGGGTCGTCCCGGACATTCGCACGGAGTCGGGGGCCGTGCTGGAAATAAGCGGGTCAACGGAAACCCGCGTTTCGGGATCCATTTACTCGGAAAGATCGAGTTTCACGGGCAAATATGTGGGAACCACCGGCTCTATCGGTTCCACTACGGTTGACCATCAAAAGATTTGGCTTGAGCTTCCCGATGGCAGTGAGCGTTGGTACCAATGGACCGGCCGCGAGGTGCCGTTGCGGAAAGGACACAAAGTCTCAGCCGTCATGGTGACCGACGGCCGCTCCCACTACACGGTGGCAGTCGTGAACCACACGACAAGAGAGTATTTTCTTACCTATACCGCCCCCGACCCGATACTTAAGCACATCGGCGCCAATGCGGGAAGTACGCCATTGGCTGTGGGCTTGGTGGCGGGCTTGGTGACCTTCCTGATTGCGTATCCGATGGTCGAAGATCGGGGTTTTCTGCGATATGTGGGTTTGGCGCTGGGCGGTCTCTTTGCTTTTGGATTCGGGTTAGGGGGTTTATTGCTTGCGCTTGTCAGTGGACAGTCGGACCGGCGAAAGCAACTTGAGGCATTGCTGAACCAGCATTGTGGCGAAGTACTGCGGAAGGGATTTCCCGATTCCGCTTCCCAAGGCGATAGCAAACATGAGATTGCCAGCTAAGAGTGTGGCTGCCGCCTGACCAACGTATGTCTATCCATGAAAAACGCTGACCACTTGCCGGTCCCGGCAGCCGCAACGCTATGGTTGCAGGCGTTGCCTGAAACCGAATTAGTGGCCAAGGTAGCGCGCTCCACCGACGACACGCGCCTGCCGCCAAAGGCGCGGCGTGGTCTTGGTAACTATATTCAGCATCTCGCGAAGTTACGGTTCCCGCCGGTCTCCCGCCTTATCCTTTTCGGCAGCCACGCACGCGACGATTTTCGCGCGGACAGCGATGTGGACCTGGCAATTGTGCTGGCGGGAGAACCGCCTGGGGAAAACGCCGGCAGCGAAGCCTTGCGATTGACCCGAGTGCTGACGGATGCCGATATCGCCAGCTTTGACGAGACCGGTATTAGCGTTGCGCCGGTTGTGCTTTGGGAGGGCGACCTGCTGCGACCGGAGAAACATCCGCGCCCTTCGTTTTACCGGAATATCCTGGCGGAAGGGATCCGCATTACCCCGGCGCTATGAGAGTTCGGGATTTCTCCGGCGGGCCGCCGCCATGCGGGCGTTCGCGTTCCTGATATATCAGGGACTCATCCAGGATTTCGGGAACGATCGCTATGACTGTCCGATTCCGAGCCTTCGGCGCTATGTGGAGGAGTTTTGCAAAGATGGAGGCTTTACCTTTAATGGGACTTCTCTCGATTTCGAGGAAGAGTCCAACCGGAAGGACCCGGCCCCCTAGGAGCGCGCCAGGAAGCCGATAGGAACCGACAGAAAACCAATAAGACGAGACCCGAGTATGACATTCGTTGAGTAAGGCCTTTACGTGAGACACGGTTTTGCGTTGAATCTGTTAAGGCTTCACAAGAACACAATATGATGCAGTATGGTAGTTCCGAGTGCTTGGGAAGATTGAATAACAGAAGGCATGGATAGCTTTTGGTTTCGTATACTTGAAGCCATTATTACGGGCGTTACGATCGGTATGATTCTCGTCGTCTGGCAGGAGTGGAGGGAACGCAGGAAAAGTCAAAAGAAGTGGCAGCAATTTGTAAAGGACAATCCGCCTTAAGAAGACTAGTTTCTGAGTGCCCAAAGCGTGAGGTGCCGACGTTTTGGATTCAACTCAACTTACCGAAAGAGGACGTAATCGAAGGTCTTGGAGGAGAACAAGAATGTACAAAGAAAAGATTGTCTTCGTGCTGGCGTCATTAAACTTGATGTTGCCATTGAGCGCCCAAGATACCAACGAGTCGTGGCGCGAGCTAACCGTCATGGATGAGTACAGATGCAGTCCCTATGTCAAGGACGACTACGATCATCCCCAATCGGTCGAACCCAGGATCATTGCAAGCATGGGCGGGCGTATCTACGGCCCCTATTCTGGTCGCACGTTTGGCAGCCGATTCGAGACCGACATCGAACACATCGTTGGCAAAGCCGAGGCGCATGACAGCGGATTGTGCGGGGCAGACAAAGCAACTCGCAAAGAATTTGCCAAGGATCTGCTGAATCTCACTCTTGCAGCCCCGGCATGCAATCGCTGCAACAATATAGGGGGCAAGTGTGCCCTCGATGCCGCCGAATGGCTTCCTCCGCGCAACCAGTGCTGGTTTGTTGCTCGAATCATTGAAGTACGTCTGAAATACGGACTGACCATTGACGAAGACGAGGCCGAGGCAATCGATAGCGTGCTCGAAAACTGCGATTCCACGGAGATGATCTTTTACGAAGATGCGGTACCTTGCCCCGCCAACTAGGAATTGGAAGCCAAGAATTCGAACGATCAAAGTGGCGGCTTGGACCCAGGGGAACGCTCACACGGTGCCGACTGCAGAATTGCATGAGCTTCAAGTGGCCCGAGGAATTTGCGCGATTCCGGTGTCAAAGAAGCCTGATTTTCTGCAGAAAAGGCGTTTTTCTTGCGAACAGCTGTAGGGGTTTGAGCTTCGTCTGACCGTTCCATCGATATCCAATAATGCTCGGATTTGTGGGAATGGTCGTTTCCTACCTTTCCTTTTTGAAGGCCAAAGTATATTTTTCGACAATATTGTTGCCGTTTAGCTCGTGGTAATTCAACGATTCCCTGATCTTATCGGGCGAGCGGAATGAATCGCTTGAGCCCATGGCCTTGACGAATCCACTTAAAGCTGTTGCGAACGCTCTCAGCTTTCGCTTTTCCATAATGCGTGCACTGGCTGCGGGCGATGCGTCGCTGCTGAACTTTCGGCTGGGATGAATGAGAATCGGATAGGCGCTGCCTGACTCACCATACTTCTGACGAAACCAATTCAACGAACCGGATAGCTGGTCGGCATAGCGCTTGGATATCGTGTCGCCCACGGCTTCATTCTTGCATTCGATTACCAGGAATTTTTGTTCTCCAATGGCCCAGAGATTGTCGGGGCCGGCACCGTAATCTGCCTCCGGCCGCTGTGATTGAAAGCCTAGGATTTGTCCGGCAATCTTTAGTGCTTGTTCAAATCGTTTCGCGGAATCAGGCGCGAATCTGAGGTCAGCTATTACAGCGTTCAGTGCGACCAGCAACTCGCTTCCGTTAGAGTAATTCTGTTGAAAATACTCTGCCGACGCCGCCGATTGGCTAATTCGCAAATCGGAGATTCTGGAATAAGCAATTCCCTCTAGTGGACGCGTAATCGCTTTGTTGAGTTGCAGTGCGGAGCGGAGAATGTGTTGTGCTTGAACGGGATCAATCCGATTTGCGATCTGCGCCATTTGCGCCATAAGCCATCCCTTTATTGTGGGATCCTGGCATTCATCCACCGCCGACTGCATCGCATTTTGCGCCTCTTTGAATTGCTGCGTGCGCAAGCAGTCAGAAGCCTCTCTTTGGCGTATCGCTAACTCATCCAATTGAATATCGTCTTCGTAGACACAACTCACGACAGCACGCTTGCTTGCTGAGACCCATTTTTCATCCTGGTCAAGGCAATGGTCTATTGTTTCTTGCAAATCTTCCAGTGTCGCATTCTTCATCTGCGCCGCGACTTCTTGGGAGAGATTGAATTGAGCAAGCGTGCCCGGAGTGAATTCGTTTCTTGCTGAGGGATCCTGGAGTCGTGCCGCGAGATGCGGCCCCATCAAGAAAACCACGCAGTAGTCATCATTCGATCGAATACCGCGCCCCATGCCTTGTTCGATCTTGTGTACGATGCGTGCTTTTTCGACGTCGGTATCGTAGAGGGAAATTGCATCCAATTTGTCCAGGAGATTACTGACGTGCGGGATGCCGTCGAGAACCAGCAGTCGGCAAGCGTCACCTGGCAGATCAATTCCATCGTAGCGATTCACCAGGACAGTTAATCCAACATGCTCATTCTTCTGTAGCCGCTGGACTCCGTCGAAAATCGCATCAGATATCAGGATTTGATCTGCCGCGTCCCGCCAAAACTCCGATCTGCTTTGGGAGGGCACGATCACGACAACGTTATGGTCTTCGGCCAGAGCCGTGACAAACTTTTTAACGTCTTCCTGCGTGATCGTAGGAATAATCTCCTGCGGAGCCAGAATCATTCTGTCTCCGATATCGCTGGCGCTCTTTGGAGTGATTGGCTTCGATACGGACTCGGGATTCGCCGCGAACTCCGTTACGAGCACGCTGTCGTCGGCCAATGTCGCCGTCGTATGAACCCTGCGCTTCGCTTGATCGAAACTAGGAACAAGATCGATCGGTAGGCAAGTAGGCGCAATTTCAAGTTTGCCGGCGCCAATAGCGCATCGGCAGTCTTCGAGCACATCGCCAATTAGCGGCCAAGTGAACTTGAGTTCGTCACTGAACCGATGCTCATGCAATATTTCTGTAATTTGTGCTTGGTGTTCCTGCCATGACCAAAATGGCACCAGCATTGCGGTCTGCGGGTCTTCAGACTCCACGTCCAGCAGCTTCTTTCGAGATTGTTGCTCTAGAGCGGGTCTGACGACCGCCAGCAATTGCTTGTAAGCCTCGTGGCTAGATCGAAGCTGCGCGGTAAATTGGTCCCGAATTGTTGCCAGGCAAGCGTGCGCATCGTCGATGACTATGCTGCCTATGGGAATACGCACGCCTTGGTCGCCAACCCCGAACACTGACCGGCCGTTGAACAGTTTGTGAACATTGACGATCAGAATTGCCCGGCCGGCATGGAAATCGAGGGTGTTCTCATCGCGCACCGCCGAAATTCCCAAGGCTCTAGCCTCCTCAATAACCTGCTGAACCAGGAAATTGTTTGGTGCAATGTATACGGCGGGACCGATCGACTCATTCAGTGAACTTTGCAGGGCCAGCAAGGCGACTAGTGTCTTGCCGCTGCCGGTATTCATCTTGATTACTGTGTCTTTTTCGTCGCGGCGCTGGAACCACTGATCCAATACATCGGCTTGCACGTCATGCAAGAACTGGAATTTAGCGTCTTTCTTCGGAAGAGTGGCAAATACCTTTCTTGGCTCAGTGACGATTTCACCGTCTGTTGCGCTTGCCAGTTTCCTGAAATCAATCACCATTACTTTTGACCCATCTCGCTTACAAGCGAAGCACCAAGACTTCTCATTCTGTAGGGACCATATCAACCGGTGGTTATCTGTTGACGAATCCTCTTGCATTGGCCACGGAACTGGAATTCCGGTCTAACGACAAGCTTGCAGTACCGCCCGCTGCTCAAGATCCGTTTCGAGAGTTTGTCGGCCGGCTGCATTGTAATGCAGCGATAACTCGCGCTGCGCGTCATCGTTCTCGCGGTCTGCGACTTCGATTTTGGCGCTGCCTTTTCCTACCGGTCGACAACCTACGGCACTGCAGTTACCTTTGTCATTGCCTTCTTCGATTTCGCCAGTTCGGTTCTCTGCTTATCTCCGAAGATAGGTCACTGTGGTACATACAGTGCTTGGGCTTGATGGAGCGGAACAAATACGGAGCTCGGCTTCAACGTGCGCTAGGCGCTGTTATTAGTGCGGTTGTCACGATGGATACCACGTCGAATATGAGCAAGACCTGAACATGCTTCCCGTAACAGCTTTGCAAGTGATTCCAAGACCTTTCGCTCTTGTCCTCAGAACATATCTATCACCTGCAGAATAGTGCGGAAATGCGAATACCGAAAAGAGAGGGCAAGTGCTGCGACGCCGTTATCCGGCAGATCGAGAGAGCCAGCGGTGCGAGAAGGACTGGCGTTCGAGACCCGGAGAAAAACGGTGGACGCGGGTGTGTCGATCTGTTCGTGCAGGTGGGCGGTCAGGAATACGCGCTCGAGCACACTCGGGTCCAGCCTTTCAGGAACCGCATCGATCTTTCGACGCATTGGCAAACCGTCAGGGACTGTGTCATGCAGTGGTTCCCCGACCCGTTGCCGGGCCCGGCGTTCTACCATCTCTACATCCCTTTGGACATGCACCCGCCGGGGCGAGGCAGGAAGGGCAAGGACCGGCTGGAGAGCCTTCGCGAATGGATCGAACAGAATGTGGAGGTCCTGCATGGACGCGCTGCTTATCGGCCCAGGTCGCCGGGCCATTTCTACAAAATGGACGAGATCATTGGACAGCCAGGCGGCTGGAAGTGCGAATTCGTAATCTCCCGGTCCAACGATGGGGTTGTGCCCCCACGAAAGCCCGGCACCTTCGATGTATTCATTGACTCTCCGGAGGACCGGGAGGGTCCGTTCCTCAACGAATTCCGCAATGCGTTTGACAGGAAATGTCCAAAACTCGCTCAGACCAAGGAGCAGGCCGACGATGTCAGGACCGTATTGATTCTGGAAGTCATCGAGCCGCCATTTGCCTTTGACGCACACATTTGCAAGCACCTGCCCGCGTTGCTGGAGGAGTGCCTGGCGCCGCCTGATGATATTTTTCTTGTTGAACCGCACCGCGTCTTCTGGCAGGTGTGGGTCGCCAAGCGGGGTGAGGTCTTTTGGCCGGACGAACGCTTGCCTATTCCGCATAAGGGATACATCGAGAATCCCTGGCAAGGCTATGAATATCCGGTCGAGTGTAGGCCTCTTTACCTCGATGGGGACGAGCTTGAGGACCTAAAGCCCTCCTGACGAGGCAACGGGCTCCGAAGCCGCACGTCATAGGCGCGGCCAGGCATGACAGGCCCAGAGCCAATCCCGACCCGGGAATAAAATACGCGCTTGTTCCGCCGTCCCAGAAAGTCCCCGCGTCCTTCCAACAAACCGCTCCCCCAAGGCAGTGTCCTTTGCCTTGACATTGACGGCGTGTGTGCCCCTTTCGGGCGAAACCTACGGTTTCATTCGCGGGCTCCCCACCCGGGTTTCGTGGCGCTGCCCTCGCATCCCGCGGTCCACTTTCATCCCGCGTTGCCGAAGTGGCTGGCGGAGCTGGCACACGCGTTCACCCACGTGGCCTGGGTTTCCTCCTGGCGTCGAAACTGCGCAACGTTTGCCGCGGGCGCCGGAGTTCGAGATGCCGCCAAGTGGCTCTATCTCCCGTCGTCCGATCCGTCGGATGAGACCGACCTGACGGGCCGCGGCGAACTCCCCTGGGGCAAGCTCGACGCCGTGCTGCAATGGATCGCGCCCGACCAGCCGGTCGCGTTCGTTGATGATGAACTGGTTCCGCAGCGCTGGCCTTATGACCGCAAGGCCGACATCGATCATTCCGTCGAGATGATCCGTGTGCGTCCGGGACCGCTTCTGCTGCTGGTGCCGTCCCGCGAGATCGGGCTGACCCGCGATACGGTCGATTTGCTGTGCGCATTCGCCCGCAATCCGCACGCGGGCCGGTTCGGCGGCCGCAGCGTGCATCACTCGCATTCCGGCCGCTGGACGCAGTGGCCCTGGCCGTTGCCGCCCGATCAGGAGAACCCCGTAACAGTCTTGCCCGATGACGAGGACGCTTGGGAAAACGACCGGCTCGAACTGCTGCGCGAGCGCTATGTGGAAATCAACGGTGCCAACCCCGCGCGCCATGATCTAGGGTGGTGCAACTGGCGCGATTAGGGTGCGAATGGCCTTATTACGCGCCCATATTCGAAATGTGCCCGTTTGCACGCAATTCCCGGGTGCAATCGCCTCGCCGGATCTGTAGAATCGCGCGCCCCCGAGGGGAGCCGCAGTCATGAAAATTCAGATCGCCTCCGATTTGCATCTGGAGATGCGCCCGCATTACGAGCCGGAACTCCACGATTTCGTTCCGGTCGAAGACCGCGACGTGCTGGTGCTCGCCGGCGACATCGGCACGCACATGAAGGCCTGGTCGTTCATCGAGCAGGAACTCCTGCGCTCGCCTGTGATTTACGTGCCCGGCAACCACGAGTATTACTCCTGGCAGACTCGCGAACACACCGACGACGCCTGGAAGCACAAGGCGGAGCAGTATCCGGACCTGCATTACCTGGTCGCCGAAAGCGTGACGATATCCGGCGTGCGGTTCTGGGGCGCGCCGTGGTACTCGAACCTGTACGGCCGGCGCGATTCCTGGTACCTCAAGTTCGTCGAAGGTGCGATCAACGATTTCAATCCGAAATTCGACGACTTCGGGCGCTGGACCCTCGCACGGCATCTCGAAGAGCACGCGCGCCAGACCCGACTGCTGCGCGAAGAGGCCGATCTCGTGGACGTGGTCATCACGCACTGGCCGCCCACGCGCGACGCCATCGCGCCCCGGTTCAAGGGCGATGGGATGAACAGCTATTTCGTCAACGACCGCGAGGACCTGGTCGAGGACATCGACGCACAGGTCTGGATCAGCGGGCACGTCCACGACGCCTACCGGGCCGTGGTCGTCAATACGCTGGTGATCGGCAACCCGACGGGCTATCCGGGCGAAGCTCCGGAGAGCGGGCTGTTCAGGCCGGATTTCGCGATCGATGTGGAGCCGGGGGCGTTGACCGAGTGGGAAGACTAAGCCCCATGAAAAACCCGACTCACATGCCCGTACACAAGGCCTTGCGCAAGGCCTACGCTCGCTCGCTCGTTGCGCCGCGCGTGGACGATGCGGGCAAGCGAAGGGGCGTTCCGCGGTCCGTCAAGTCCCTGGCGCAGGGCCTGCCGCGCTGGCGCTCCGGGCATCTGCCCGAGGACATCGATCCGTGGGTATGGTCGGACCAGCATCTCGGCCATGTCAACATCATCGAGTATTGCAACCGGCCTTTTCGCGATGTGGCCGAGATGGACGAGGCGCTCTTCTCGGCGTGGGAAGCCCAAGTGGGAACCGACGACTGGGTGGTCTTCGTCGGCGACTTGGCGATGGGCCGTGCACTGAACGAGGGCACGTTCGAGCGTGTCCGCTGCCTGCCTGGGAAGCGCAAAATCCTGGTGCCGGGCAACCACGACGTGACGGCGAAGGGCGGCGTGCTGCGCGTTGAGGGGTTCGACGCCGTCTACGCCATGCTGTTCGCAGCGGGCGAGCCGCAACTCGTGTTCACCCACGTTCCGCTGCGTGAGGTTCCGGATGGCTGGGTAAACATACATGGGCATACTCACGACCGCCCTGCCACGAACACGCCGCACATCAACGTCTCAGTCGAACAGCTCTACTTCGCGCCGGTGCGCCTGTCACGGCTGCGCCGGCTGGCGAAAGCACTGGCGGCGGGGCGCTATACGTCCGGAGAAACCACCTTGGAGCGGCTGGAAGCGCTGGAGCAGCCCGTCAAGCAGCGCGCAGAGCGGTAAGGCGAGCATTTCGAAAGGACACTTAGCGGCCTGTGCAATGCATGTTGGGAACTTACCCGATTGACTAGCCTAGCGCAGAAGCTCGCACCTAACGATCTGTCGCGCTGCACACAGCTGATCGCGCACGTCTCACGTTCGCGATCAGGCGTGATGCTGCTGTGAAAAATGCGCCAGAAGCGTCAATCGGACGAAATGCTCAGTGCCTTCTCAGTGCCTTCTCAGTCATTCCTCGATATTTGCTTGATAACTGAGTGGCGTTCTGCTACTATAAAAAGAAGGCGAGTTACTCATGAGTAACTCGCCTTCTAAGTCATTGATGGAGGAGTGGCGGAATATGGTAGACGCGCCCGGTTAGGATTCGGGTGGGCCGGAATAAGTCACATTCCACGCGGCCCGTGCGGGTTCAAATCCCGTCTCCTCCAGCACCACAGAAGGAGCCAATAACATGACAAACATAGAAGATTTCGTCGATCTCGTCAAGCTGCACATTCGCCTGTACCGCTCTTCAATAGAAAAGGATACTGACAATGAGAAAACGACATCACGCTATAAGAAGAGGATTCATCGGTTTGAAAAGCTGCAGAAATTTCTGGAAGATACGCAAGATCAGCAACAGAAAGCAGTAGAAACCCGCGTGACGAGTCTGTATCTTCAGCCAGCAGAGCTAAAGGATCTTCCAGAAGAACTAATCAAAGAGTTGAGCATTACTGAATCGGACAGGCTGGAATATGACATTGTTAATTTAATTGAACAACTTGGCGGCGTTGCCAGTATTGATCGTATATTGATAGGTTTCTACAACCTCAGCGGAAAAATCACCAAGCGCCAGGAAATAAACTCCAGGCTTTATCGGATGTCAAAGAAAATGCTCATCTATAGCGTACCCGGGAGAAAGGGAGTCTACTCGCTCAAACCCCTTTCACGGGAAGAGGGAAAAGTTCTCGTTTAACTACCGCGGCACAAGGACGCGAAGCGTGCTTAACGCGCGCCTGCTTGGCGTTTGGCTTGCTTTGATCGGTCGGGGCCCGGGTTGATAAAACTGCTTTCAGTACTTATTTCGAGAGGCCCCCATGTTCAGGGGTCACAATCGGCAGCCGCAAGTCAAATAAAGCGCAACGCGCTGAGCATTCTTTAGCTTGGCGCTTTTCTTCCGCACCTCGCGTGCCATAGCCCGCATCAGCGCTTCGAGCTCGGCGTCGGTGGGCTCGATTCCCGGATCAAGCAGGTTGACCTTGGGAACCATCGGAGGCTGTGTGCCTTTTTTGGGGATCAAGACGGGGTCGCTCCCTTCGGTTTGTATGCTACCGCTCCCCGCTCATCGTCCCCTTCAAAAACGGAGGACATTGCTGTTGAAACGATTCGATACACATCCGTGTTCAGCCTTTCAGTGATCTGCAGGAACCGTGTCGGCCAATCTGAAGGCAGACTGGACAGCGCCATATGGGGTTTTCCTCTCGATCCGTACTCCAAGTCGTTTCGCGTATTGTGCAACTTGGAGAGGAAAACCCAATCTTCCCTTGGTATGTCGGTTGTGTAAGCCAGACACTGAAATGCAAGGTACCGATCTCGTGCGCGATATCCAGCAAGGCATAACGCACCCCAGGAATAGGCGAAAGCCGCTACATACAAGTAGTCGAAGAGATCGTCATTGTTGCCGTCGCTGGCAGCGGTTCTGGCTTTTGCCAAATACCGATCTCCGCGCTGCAAATAGTGGCGAATGTCATCCGCGTCAGGTGCTTCGAGATGCAATTGGCCGGCGGAAACAAGATTCTGCAGATTCTTGTTAGCAGAGACCATCGACAGTTTCCTTTGAGTTGATTACGAAATGAATCGGCCCTTCAAGCACACGCCGCACAAAACCATTACGCTTCTTCCTGCACTGATCGCGAAATTCTTCGACGCCGTAGATGCGGATTTCAATTAGCCGCCGCAATTCCCCCATGGCGGGAATCAGGCGTTCAAATACTTCAAAACTGTGAAGCGAGTCAGAAACGATCATTAGGTCTATATCGCTGGTGGCAGTATCGTTCCCCTTGGCCACCGAACCATAAATCAACGCCAATTCGACCTCTTCCCGGACAGGTTCAAGACCAGTTCGGATCGTCTTAACAAAGCCAAGTGTTTTCTTAACAAGACCGCGCAGTTCTTTATAGATCGCTGCTTCCTTGTTCGCCTGGTAGCACTTGCGCCGACCCTCTGCGGTTACTGTAACAAGACGGGTGCGCTGCAACCGCAGCAACTCGCGCGTCACAGCTCCAGAACCCACCTCCGCTTGCGCAATAATTTCGCTAACGCTGAAGCGTTGCTCGGGGTAGCCATAAAGGATGCCCAACACGCGCTGCTGGGTGCGTGTGAACAGCGCATCGGGCAGTGAGACGTTAGGTACGGGTTTGATGCTTGGCAAAGATGTGGCAGCAGAAGTGATTCCCATATTGGGAATTATAATTGAAGAAGCAAGTAAATCCCAAATCTTAGTTTGCTCGGACTTAGAGAGAATGGTCACCGTATGGTAGTTTCCCGCGAGGAGAATCGCCGCCTTTAGGAGTTGTCATCTTCGCTCGATTCCAGTAGTAGTCCTCGTGCCATGGCACTCGAATGGGTAGGCCGAACCGGAGTATCACGGCGAAGCAAGAGATGAGATGTTTGTTGACGAAATTCAGAATGGGTGCCTGACCCATTGGCGATTGAGCAAAGGCCGGTTACAACCTAATACTGGTCCATTCAGAACCATCGCCGACTGATGCAGGCTGCGCGATGCGTAGAAAGCCAGAAGCTCGTAACGAGCAGTTACTGGGGCGCGCGGGATCCGGTGGGATTTCGTCAGCGGCGTTACTATGGGATAGGGAGTTGATTTAGTGACCGCCAATTCCTCAACCGGCTCCGCAATGTCTACAAATTCCTGACCGGCTATTTCCTTGATCCGGGGATACTATTTCCGCCCTGTCGCATTCAGATCGATCTTGCATCGCAGAAACCGCCCATCGGTCACGACCGCATAGCACTCGCCGGGCCGCAGCGTGGACGGTGGACGGACCTCCGTTGACTTGGGCAGGTAGGGCGTGAGCGGACAGAGCCGGTCGATGGTGTCATGCAGCGCCCGGTCCGTCGTCCGGAAAAATAGTTTGGTGCCCGTGTTGTTGAGCAGGATTTCCACCGCCTTCGCATCCTTGTTGGTGAACGAGACCCCGGCCAGGGCGTGATGCAGGCTCGACATGGATTGCGAGGCGACCACGCAGAAGGCGCCGAATGAGCGGCAGGTGTCGAAGAATGACTGCTCGCCGTGCACGACATCGGACGTGATGAAGCGGTGGAATTCGTCGGCGACATAGGCCACCAGGGGCAAGTCCGAGCCGTTCTCCTGCCGCTTCTCGTCGCTTAAGACGGCCTCGAAGAACTGCGCCTTGAGCGCCCGGGCCACGAGCGCGTCGCGGCCATGCCCGAGCGACGGCTGATAGACGTACACCGTGCCGCCGTTTTCCGAGTTGATGGCGGGACTGAACATATTGAGTTGTTCATCGCCTCCCGCCGAGGTATTACGTGCAAGCAGGAAGGGCTCGCATCCGAAGAACAGCGCCTGCGCCGGTCCGGAATCGCTGAAGTCCGTGAAGGCGGGCTTGGCGAAGCCGAACAGCCCCATGTAGTGCTGAAGGTCCCTGCGCACGGTGGCAAGGCTGTGGAAGTATTCCACTTCGTCGAAGGCGTCGTCGATTTCCAGGGTCCCCGATACGAGATCGCGCAGGTACTCCTCCACCAGGCGGTGGGCCAGGAACATGTGCTTGGCGCGGCCTCTGGAGCTGTAGGCGAGATACTTCGGCCTGCCGTCTTGATCGACCCATTGATCCTTTTCATCGGCGTGATTCCCGGACCCGCCGACAAAGAACTGCCGCTGGAAAATGGCTGCCAGCGCGATGAGATTTTTCGACGGGCGCAGGGCCTCGTCCGGCAGCAGGGGGCAGGCCGCGTCCCAGCAGGACTCGGCCACCGCTTGGAGTCCGTCGAGCACTTCGGACATGTTCAGGGGCAGCCGGCTCGCGGCCAGCCGTGCGAACGCCTTGCCCCGAGCGTCGATGAACTCGCGCAACTCGGTGTTATTCCGCTGGCTTGAGCAGATGCGTGAACGATAGTCCTTCCAGGCCTTGCGCAGCGCGCGCCGCTCATCGAGCGTGAACAGCCACCGGCCGCGCACCCGGCAGGATTCCGAGTGGGGATTGGGATCGGCGCGCGCCGCGTCGCCGATCCCCTTCAGTTCCTTGAGCAGCCTTACATAGGCACGTCCGGCCATTTCCGCGCTCGGCGCCAAAAGACCCGCCGTCACGCCGAACGTGCGCAATTTCAGTTTCAGGTAGTACGCCATCGGGTTGAAGTTCTTCGGATCGAAGATGACGGCGCGGTACTTGAAGACGACCAGCAGCAGAGCGATGATGGTCTGGGCGAGCCGCACCCCCTGGTTCTTCCAATACGCGTTGTCGCCCGCCCCGCGTCCGAGCAACGATTCGAAGGCGGGGTTTTGTGGTGCGAACGAAGCGCAGCGCTTGAGAATCTTCTGGGCCGTCCCCAGCATGTCGTCCTTGACGAAGTCCTCTGCAATGGCCCACTGGCCGTTCATGAGATTTAGCTGCAACCCGGCGCCGCCGTTCCCGGTGGTTTCCAAAACCTGCACGGCAACGCCCGCCGGCGCCTGACTCGCCAGGATTTGATGAAGCTCCTTCTTCGGATCGATGACGAGCGCGCAGCTCACCGGCGTGTCGGCCTTATGCGCCGGGTCGGCTTGGCGCAATATGCCATTGAGCAGAGGGACGATCGCGGACTGGGTCTTTCCGGAACCCGTCTCGCCGAACGCCATCACGTGCCGGCACAGGTCCGCGCGCGCGATCTCGCCGTGGGGAGGGAACAGGTTGCGCCACTCCGGAATCTCGACGCTGTGCAGGCGCCTGCCGGGCTCGACCGCCGGCGAATCCAGCTTGTCCTCATCGGCCAGTCCGTCGATCAGCCGGAGTTCGCAGGCGAACGCCGCAGATATATTGAGGTCGAATCCGAAGAGTTCCCCGTAGAGGAGAAGAAACCCGGTCGCATCGGGCGACTGTTCGCATTCCTCCGCAACCCGCTTTCGGATCGCCGCCAGGCACGCCCGCTTGGTCTCGTCAGTCGTATGGAAATCGACGTCGAATCTCCTGCCCGTCAACCGATTCATGATTTGCCAGTCTGTTTCCGCAAAACAGTCCGATCCACGCTGCGGACGGCCGGGTTCCTCCGGCGGGTTGGCGTTGCGCCTATATCCGAGGAATGCGCGCTCGGCGATCTGCCCGACCATTTTGCGGTCCGTCTGGCTCAACAGCTGCTGCAGCGCCGTGGCCGTGTAGGCCGTCATGTCGCCCTCCGCGGAGACGCGGTGGAAGTGATAACGGAGCACGGCAGTGCGTCCGGCGGTCCTGGGGCCATCGCCCAGCGACACGATGGAAGCTGCTGCGCTGCCGGCCTGCGTAAGCGCCCGGGTCCATATCTGGACTCCGCGCCGCCGGAATCGCCCCATCGCGTCTAAGTAGTAGTCGAGCGCAAGCAACTCGCCTCCCGGGGACGCGATGCGCAGTTCGATCGTCTTGTAGAAGTAGTCCGTGCTCAGCCGGTCGATTTCGGCGACGAGATCGACCATCGACGCCTCGGTGATCTCGGTCATGATCGTGACGATGGCTCGGTCAAGTTGATAGGTGACATCCTTCATCGCAGCCTCTCCGGGCGCGCAAGGCGCCGCCGGCGACGCTTGCTGGCGGTCGGTCCAGCGGGATGCCGGATTAGGGCGTGCCCGCGCCGCCGTGCGGAACGGAAGTCAGGATCCGTGAGACTGGGGTCGAGGTGACTGCAAGGGACTTTGCAGTGTGCATTTCGGCCGCCGCAGCGACCGGGATTCAATCAAATGCTTCGTGAACTCGCTTGTTCATTCGGTCAATAACCCCCAGACCTTCAGTTTACCAAAACAGACGGAATATTTGATCTGTAAAGTGACAGGTTCTTAAGAACCTGAGCGAAAGGTTCTGTCCCAGGAATACGGAAGGAACTCCCCATCGAGTTCTCATCCTGTTCGACCGCGCACGGGGAAGCAGGACTCACTGTTGATTGTTGATCGTGAGCGGCCTGGAATAAGGTGCCCAACTGGCAGGCGTGCAAAGCTGGTTGACTCCGGTTCGACATGCATCCCGTGAAAAATTTTTCAATCCAGCGTCCCTTGCGGGTTCAGATTGGAAACAGGATCAGTTGTTGACTACAATCTACTACGGGAAGGGTGTCGCTCGAAAGTGCTCTAAAACACTGAATTATGTCGAGATACTAACGCCTTACACCTTTTGCTCATGCAGTATCTGGGGTAGTGGGCGCATAACTGCGACAATGCGCTTCGACAATGGAATAATTCAAGGGCTCGCGTGCCACTATTTCATCCTCGCATCATTAGCCGGATAACCGAGAACGCTCCTGAGGAGTTACCGGAAGAGCACGCCGAGGTCATCCAAAATTGGGCTGCAACGATCGAGTCCCGGGCGATTCATCGGCAATCTGAGGTCGCAGTCCACGGGCATTTCACTCAACGCATCCTGATTGGAGTGCTCGGCTATACCGGGTTTGATGACCGCGAGGAATGGACGCTACAACCAGAGTGCTCCGTCGGCGTCGATCGTAAAGCAGTCGATGTAGCCCTCGGGCATTTCACGGATGACGAACGCCATATCGTTGCACCGTTCGAGCTAAAGTCGGCAAGGCTGCGCGATCTCGACGCAATAATGCCGGGCCGAAACAAGACGCCGGTTCAGCAGGCTTGGGAATACGCGATGGACGCGCCGGGTGCACGCTGGGTGCTCGTAAGTAACTACGTCGAGGTCCGTTTGTACGCTGTTGGATATGGCCGAGCCTTATACGAGAGCTGGAACCTCCAGGAGCTTACTGATCCGAAAGAATACGCTCGTTTTCACACGCTGCTTTGCGCAGCGAATCTGCTGGGCGGGCACACGCTGCAACTCCTCCAGGAAAGTGAGGCTGTTCAAGAGGAGATTACGAACGCGCTCTACGGCGACTACCGGCAGGTGCGCGTAACGCTGTTTCGCCAATTGCGGGAAGCGCACCCGGATAAGACGCCCAGACAAATCCTACGTCTTGCACAGACAATTCTCGATCGAATAATTTTCGTTGCCTTCGCGGAGGACACAGGATTGCTTCCGCCGAATGTGCTTGAGCAAACCTTCACCCAGCACAATCCGTTCGCACCCGTTCCCGTATGGCAGAACTTTCTTGGACTGTTCCGAGCCATTGACGAAGGGCAGATACTGGAAGTTGGCGGTGCCCGGATTGAGATTCCCGCATACAACGGCGGTTTGTTCCGGCAGTCCCAAGAGATCGCCGAACTTCAAGTAAGCGATGAGATTTGTGAGGCGTTTAGGGCAATCGGGCGCTACGAGTTCAAGACTGAAGTCAGCGTAGAGGTGCTTGGCCACATTCTCGAACAGTCGATAACGGATCTCGAAGAACTGTCGGCTGCCGAGGATTATGAAGATTTTGACCAACGCCTGAGCCGCAGGCGAACCGAAGGCGTCTATTACACTCCCGCATTCGTTACTCGATACATGATTGAACAGACGCTTGGCGAGGTGTTGGAAAACAAAAAGCAAGAACTCGGGCAGGGCGAGCTTCCGGAATTGACGGACGATGACTATGCGTCAATCCAATTCATCCAGCGTGGAAAGAACAAGGGACAGGTTCGGTACAACGCACAGATCGGCAGGCATGTCGAGTTTTGGGGCCGATACAAGGATGCGCTTTCAGAGATTAAATTGCTCGATCCAGCGTGCGGGTCTGGAGCGTTTCTAATCGCTGCGTTCGACTACCTGCTGAACGAAGGCAACCTGGTCAACGCGGAACTCGCAAATCTCGTTGCAGGGCAGCACGAGTTATTCCGATGGGACACGCATATCCTCGAGCACAATCTGTTCGGTGTCGATATCAATTCCGAGTCTGTCGAAATAACGAAGCTGAGCCTGTGGCTCAAGACCGCGAATCCCCGCCAACCGCTTACCTATCTCGATGACAATATTCGAGTCGGCAATTCCGTTGTTGACGCTGCGGCGCTTGCTCCCAGAGATGCCTTCGATTGGTCAGATTTTGCCGGTGGTGAGTTTGACGTTGTAGTTACGAATCCACCGTACGTCAGCGCTCTTGAGCTTTCGAGGCACGCAGGCAAAGAGACGAAGGATTATTGGAAGAAGAAGTTTGCCGCGGCGAGCGGCGCTTACGACCTCTATATCCTGTTCATGGAACTTTCTCTCACTCTTGTACGTGAGGATGGCTTCGTGGGGCTGATTACGCCGAACAAGTATCTTGCTGCGCCCTACGGTGTTGGAATCCGAAACCTGATACGCGATATGGCTCAGCTTTGCGGCGTGCTGAACTTGTCGGCAGACCGCGTGTTTCAGGACCCGTCTGTCTATCCAATCGTATCAATCCTGCACAAATCCGATAACCGAGATGATGTGACAGCCTACGCGGAACGTGATGCCGACACGGGGCGCGTTGAGACAATCCGGGAACTTGAAGCAAGTGAGCTCGACGCCCTGCCTAATCGCATGTTCTCTCTAATTCTTTCGGAATACAGTGATGAACTGTCAACTGTGCTCGCCAAGTGTTCGCGCCTGGTAGACATTGCCAAGGTCAATGCAACCTCCACGGCCGGTGAAGCCGACACGCTTTCCCAAGTAGTTATCGAGCACGAGATCGGTGCAACCCCGATGATTAACACCGGCACGATTGACCGCTATATGTCGTACTGGGGGATTCAGCCATTAACGGCGCAGCGCCGCATATTCACGAGGCCAGCAGTCCGCCTGGGCGATGTCGATCTATCGGATCATCGGCGCAGCATATATGCCGCACCAAAGATCATATTCGCCAAAATGGCACTGCGGCCCGAAGCGGTTTTTGACGCTGCTGGAGAGCTTTGCTCGATCAATACCAATTGCGTTTACGAGTCGGAACTACCTCTGGAATTCTTGGCAGGCATTTTGAATTCGAAGGCAATGGCGTTCATTTACGATCAATTCTTTGGGTCGCTGCGTATGAGCGGCGGCTATCTGCAATTTCAGTCACCGCAACTGCGGGCGCTGCCAATCCCTGTGGCCGAGCCTGATACTGTGCAATCCATCGTCGATCAAGTACAGACGATACAAACCATTTCAGACCAGATTGCCGAAATCAAGCGGAACCTCGTTGGACTGCTTGTCGCAGACTTTGGACTGGATGGAACGACCAAAAAAATTGGCAACTTCGAGGCACTGAGCTGGCGGCAGTTCTGTGCCGAGTTGAAGAAGTACGAGATTGAGATTGTTGGTGCAGCCAGAGAAGATTGGTTCGAACGATTTGAACAAAGGAAAGCGGAGATTCTTGCACTACAGGAAGCGCAGGTGGCAGCCGATTGCGAACTTGATAAACAGGTATATGGCGTATTCGGGTTCAACGACAATCTCATAGCTACAATCGAAGAACAAGTTCCGAACGATTAAAATTCCCATAAAGTGCGGAGTCCGAGTATGGAGGCACGGAGCGGGAGCGTCGGCTAGTTAGCATAAGCCCCAAGCGTCTCGCCAGCGCAAAGCCAGCGCCAATCAAAATTGAACGGGAGCGTCCAAGAGACATTGATGATGGAGCACGTAAATAAATTGACAGCAAGAGAACCACTAGGCCTCAAACTGGAACAATATAAATCTGACTTCAGATCTGTAACTGGAGAGCCATTCAAGTACTTCTTTTGCCCGATTCTTCATGTTGATGAAGATATTGGCTTGACCAAGGGCCATATTGTCCCTGCTTCCCTAGGTGGGGGACAACGGGTGCTGCAGCGAAGAGATGTGGATAACGGGTTTGGCAGTTTTTTTGAAGCGGAATCGGCCGACGCAGTGACTCAAGGGCTGCAAAGGGACGACCTCGTAGATAGAGTGCTGTCAGATTCCGCTGATTCCGATGGCTTGCAACGGTTCAGACAATGGTTGGAAGTAGAAGGAGAGGACAGACGCATTCCAGTGAGGTCAATACAGGTCGACTGCGATAAAGAATTCGTCGTATTGAAGTCAGATTTGCAATTAGGTGAGAAGACACTAGCCGCGAGATTCGCTGTCGAACTAGACGCTCGAAGTTCGATTCTAATTACCTGTCTAAGGGCTTCTTTCCTCTATTGGTTCAAGCAGCTTGGGTACCGATATGTGTTTTCTAACGAGGGCATTTTTGTCGCATCAGTCTTGCGTCTTGTTTACAAGAGGTTCATTCAACCTCGCCAGCGGCCCAACAGGAAGAAACCAGGACTAATGTCACAAGATGTGAAGGCAGAAGTGAATGAGTTCTGTCTTCAATTTGCAAATTTTCTCAGGCCGGTTCCACACGAAACTGTCAATTCTTGGCCTCCCGAATTGCGAAAGGGAACAATTGATTCCAATTGGTTTTTGGCACTAATCGACGGAGGTCAACCATACGGCCGCATCACGATTTTGAAGTTTGGAAACGAGTTTTGCGGGGTTTTGACCCCAATGATCACAGATGCTCGCGGGTGGGCACTACTGGATCTGGCGGCTAATCTGCACTTGGAATTCACAGTAGCAAAATGGAACGCCAACAAAGCTCAGTATGAATTTTCGCCCCCTGCCGGTAACAGTCTTATTTGGCCGAGCGCGAAAGATCCAACCCAGCCCATTTCCATTCACGAAGCAGCGAAGTTGGTTCTTGCATCAGGCAGGCTCAAGAATGCTTGAGTTTGACGGAAATTGGCGGTACGAGAGCCCGCGCGCCGTGAAGCCTGAGGTTGACATGGCCTTCCGTAGATTGATTGATAGGATTTGCGGTCAGGGATCGAGAAAAGAAATTCTTGAGCACTTCAAGTCCCACTTCGCTACGGCAGCAGGCGAACCGTACCAACGCAGCAGTAACGAGGGTTGGGCGTCAACCGACCTAGATTATGTGATGAGAAAGGCGGCGGAAAACGCGCCGCTGTTCATTGAGGCATTTTGGGACGGGTGCGAAACGCTTAAGGCCCGCTACCCCCTCATGGCTATGCCACCTCTAAACAGAATCAATAGTATTTTGAACGACGCCGATGCCGGATTTCAGATTGATCCCCCAAGACTTATAGCCACTGGCTCGCATGCACCGATTGCTGTGCCGGAACGTGCGCCATCTCTTGATGACTTGGCCGAAGCGTTAATCCAAGACGCACTCACTGCTTCCGAACGTGCACTTAGCGAGGGCGATGGCCGTCAGGCCGTCCACAAGTTGCTGTGGCTTCTGGAAACGATTGCGACGGGTTTTCGGAGCAACGAGATTCTCGGGGGTAGTATCAAGGGCCGCTACTTCAACAAAATCAGCCGAGAGTTGCGACAGCACGAATCAGGCCATCTACGTCACATACTGCGGTGGCTGGAGACCTTGCACGGCTATCTCTCCGATACGACCGGTGGTGGAGTGCGCCATGGCATGGACTTAAGGGAAGGATTGGAACTTGATATCAATGAGGCTCGTCTGTTCTGCGATTTAATTCGCAGCTATCTGAAGTACCTAATTTCGGAACATGAGCGCCTTTCGGCATAAGCTGTCAGGGGATCAGGTACCGATCAATATAGTTCAATACAACCATCGGTAAGGTTGCAACTCGGGACCTAAACTCGGTCTTTGGGTCAGCGCGGAATTGACTCTGTAGCGTTCACCCTGCGTGCGGTGGATAATGCGCATCTTTCCGCCGAGTTGAGCCGTGACCCTTCGCTTCTCGAACGATGGTCCGGAATTTCCCGGTAAGCTTGTCAATTCCATTCTTGCCGGTGAGGTGGTTTTACTCTGCGGAACCGGGGTTATCGCGCCGCAAATGCCGGATTTTGCGTTGCTAGCCGACCGCACCTACGAGTCTCTGGCTGTACGAAAGGCAGACTCGGAGAATCGTGCGTATAGAGAAGGGCGCTACGAGGAGGTGCTTGGGTCACTGAGCCGAAGATTGGCGGATCCAGACGCGGTGACGGATGCCGTCTCAAAGTTACTCGCAGTTCCTGACAATCCCAAGCTCGGTCAGCATCGAACGATTCTTCGTCTATCGCGTGATCTGGACAACAGGCCTACTGTGTAGTCACCACAAACTTCGACACGCTTCTTGAACGCGCTTTGGTCGAGTTTCTGCCAGACATCCCATCTGCGGATATGAGCTTTGCCGGCCAGGCACTGCCTGCACCGGGTAGTTCGACCTTCTCTGGCGTTGTGCATATGCACGGGCGCCTCGAAGACAAAGACCAGACGATTCGACTTGAAAGCACACCGTTCATTTTCGCAACAAAGTCCCTGTCGGCTTCCGACCAATTGTTGCTATTTGAATGCGCTTTATCGTGTAGCTTGCAAGCGAGGTCTATCTCATCTATTGGTTCAGGATCTCCTCCTTCCGGAAAGCCTGGGCCGCACCATTTGCCGTATGCTCGAAATTCGAGTTTAGTCATTCTTCCTCCTCCTCACTCGGACAGATGCCTAAACTAGGCACTACATTATTTTGCGATAGTAGAACGATCCTACAATTTATTTCTGTTCTAGAGGCGTTTGTGGCTGATCGTTGACCGTTCCGTTGGATCCTAGCCACGTTGGAATATAGCTTTGTGCCATGTTAATTTCTTCAATTATGTCCGTCTTTTCAATCCCTTGCGGTGGGGTGTACATCAACAGGCGGGTCGCCTAGGTTATTCCGCATTTATCGAGTTCTCGATAGCGTCCTTAAGCTCCAGAATCATCCCAGCAGCGGATCCAGGTAGTGCACTGGCAATGCTCCCAAGCAGCGTATTGATGGCGTTCAAGAACCGCCGGAGAAGGGACGGCCCGCCCTGCTGGCCAAATTGCCCTGCCCAATATTTCACTACAGTCAGCTTGAATATCAGTTGCGTGCCGACGAGACCGTGCCGGGAAGCTATATGTTCTTCCATGCCATTTGCACTGTTGGCAACGTCTTGGAAATGAGCATACGCATCCTGGAAGCTCTTACGCATTAGGTAGCGCAGATCTGGAATGAACAAATCGCCATATTCGTCTTCCTGCTCTTCGTCGGTGAGGCAATCAAGCACTCCTCGCACCCAAAGGACAAACTCGGAGAGCCGATCAGGATCGGTAAGGTCGGGATAGTTTGGAGTTGGTGGCATAGGCATGGTGGATTTTCCTCTACTTGATGTTCCTTGCATCTTACTAAAGGCGTGGCTGCGGCAGCACTTTCGCTATCCCGGAGTAACGTCCAATACGCCCTTAGAGAACTTTTAGGCTTTCAAATAAATCGCCGGTAAGTCCACTATGCCTATGCCACCAAGTGATATTTGCGAATTAGGTGATCGTCTTTCCTATTTCCAGGGTGCCATAATCGAAAAGGCCTATTGAAAAAACCGTAAGAATATTGACGCTAGTGACGGCCGAACTGGCGGCGCTTGTTTTCTCGTCATGTTGTTTGCTATCCAGGGACTTGGCGGTCCGGACCTTGGACTGATTTGGATCCTGCTGACGCTCTATCTGTTTCACCCAGCCTCAATCATGTTCATTTTCCTAGCCTCGTTCAAGAAACTCCCCTCGGGTCCCCCGACGAAATTCGCTACCGTGGTCATTGCACTCAACGTGCTGCTGTTGCTATCCACAGTAACCCGTTCAAGCCGATACTCTCTAGGGAGCCCCGGAGATTGCGATCCTGTTAGCGGTTCCCTCAAGCCTCGTCCTGATCAATTCGTCGATTGGCGCCTAGCGCAAAAGGAGCGCATAGAACATGTCCCTTGGCCGTTATTGGTTGACGGCGAGTACCCAGATCCGATCAAAGAAACGGGAAATCAAATAGTTATATAAAATCCATAAGGAGAGAATATGACCGTTTCCCGCTTGTGCAGAAAACGAAGAAGCAAGACGATATTCTCGCTTTACATTTCGCTGCCGCGAAGAGCAGCGGTGTATATTTCAGCGTGTTTACGTCGCGTATCACCCCGCGGCGGCAAAAGACGCAAAATGTCTAGGCAAGACCTTGTTAATGCTCTGTGTGAGGAGAACAACCTTTGACTTACACCGACACCAGGACCCAGATTTTCAAGTATTCTTGATAATGTCAAACTCTTATGTTGCGTTTGGTTCGGGTTTTACTATGGTCGACAATGAGCAATGCCGCCTTCGCAACATATCTGTGACCGCAACATTTGGGTGGTTGTGGGCAAGGATGACCGCCGCCGCATTGCGTTCCATCGCGCGCCGCACGATTTCCCGCGGATAGACCATGGCGCTGTCGAGGGTGCCGTGAAAGATCTCTTCAAAGGCCAGCACCCGGTTCCGGCAATCGAGAAACATGCAGCAAAAGGTCTCGTAGCGGCGGTCCCGCAGCCGGGCCAGCAGAAAGCGCTCGCTGTCGGCCGAATTGCTCAGCCGGCGGCCTGTCGTGATCTTTTCCTTCAGCGACCGGGCGTAGCTCTCGCGGGCCGCCGCGATCACGGTGGCCTTGGCCGCGCCGATTCCGCGCACTCCGGAGAGTTCGCGGGGCGTGGCCGCGAATACCCCGCGCATGCCGCCGAAGCGCACCAGCAACTCCTGCGCAAGTTCCAGCGCCGACATGCCGGCGGCGCCCGATCCCAGAAGAAGGCACAGCAGTTCGGCGTCCGACACGCGATCGACTCCCTCGTTCAGGAACCGTTCCCGGGGTCGGGTGGAACTCGGCCACTGGCTAATCCTTGAACCGGCCATGCCGTGCAGTCTGCAGACTGGAAGGCGTTCCGCAAAGGGCGAATGGCGGCGCGTTTACAAAGAAATGACGCGACACCGGCGTTTGCTGGGATAATGGGCGGCAACCATGCACATTCTCACGAATAAGAAGATCCTGCTGGGCGTGAGCGGCAGCGTCGCCGCGTACCGTGCCCCGGAACTGGCCCGCCGGCTGGCCGAGCATGGCGCCGAGGTTCGCGCGGTCCTGACCGAAGGCGGCGCGAAGCTGATTTCCCCGCTTCTGA
>VXPQ01000041.1 GCA_009839485.1 Bacteroidetes bacterium SB0662_bin_6 | reverse complement strand
GAGGGGGTGGAGGCGGAGGCGGAGGAGAAATTCCCCGCGCATTTCGCCAAGCGCCGATCAGGCGATAAGGCGCTGATGTAATTAGAGAATGTTGATTTTCGTTTTTTTAGCGAATTCTCGCTGAATTGCCCATCTCAGAAAACTTTGTAGTAGCCGAAGTGATATGCAATGAAGCGCCTGAAGCGGCTCCCCGCTTCGTTTGCGCACGCGATCCGCCGGAATTTTTGTAATAGCAGAAGTGATACTTGGCCCGACCGAAGTAGAAATAGTGGACAAACGGATCACAATTTCTACTTGCAAAATGCTGCGCCGGTGTGTACTTGGATGAGATCGCGGGCCAGTAAGCAGCGATCTTGACTAATTTTTAACCAATAGGCAGTATCTGGCCTCTAAAGTTCATATATTCTTATTAATAGGCCATATATGGCTACTAAATACAATACAACTGCACCGAGTGTAGGCGCTGAACTGGGCCGGCGCCTGGCGCAGCTGCGCCTTGCGAGAAATGTGACCCAAAAGACTCTGGCGCGCGAAGCCGGTATTGGACTGCGAACGCTTCGCCGGCTGGAAGCCGGGCAGCCTACCAGCCTTGACAGTTTCCTGCGGGTGGCACTCGCGCTAGGGCTTGGCGACGCCTTGCTGGCGGCTCTGCCTTCACACGCGATCCGGCCGATCGAGCGCGTTGAACGCCGCGGTGTCGAACGTCGCCGCGCCCGCCCGAAGCGCGCGGAAACGTCGAACGCGCCCTGGACCTGGGAACACCAATCGCTCGACTGATGCCCCCGTAAGATCGTGGGGAGGGCGTAGCGGCGCGACGCACAGAACCAGGGCAACAGAGACATAAAACGCATTGAAAATTGAACAGGAGAGATTCATATTTCAATGACAAATGCGTAGCGCGGGATAACCATGTCCGGCAGGTCCCCTATAGGAGTATGATTTTTCAGATTCGAATTGCATACTGAGGCAAGTCATGCGCGACCCTATCCATCCGGGCGAGACCCTGCGCGAGGATCTTGATGCGCTCGACATGAGCGCGGCAGAGCTCGCGCGGCGCATTGAGGTGCCGGTGAACCACATTACCGAAATACTCAACGGCCGCCGCTCGATCACCGGCGATACGGCATTGCGCCTGGGGCGCTACTTTGGCACCTCGGGAGAATTCTGGCTCAACCTTCAGAAGCTCTACGAACTGCGGCTCGCGGATCACGCTGGATCTTTCGCTTCGCGTTGGCGCGGCCGACTGCAGTCGGCGGGGCGCGACGATGCGCGCTACGCGGCGCTCGTCAGGAAATACCTGTAAGTCTGGAAAATTACCGAATCAGTCCTCTTAAGATGGACTTATTCTCATTTTAAGTAGTGACATGTCCGTTAGCCCGGACGATTCCCTCCGCATCGGCAATTTTCCACCTCGGTGAAAAATAGCATCGGCCATTTTCTACTTGGGTCGAAAATTGCCGTTTGTTGCCGCGGCCCTCGGCCCCGGCGCTCAAGTTGCTTTCCGCGCTGGTCCAGGGAGGCACAAAACAACGAGGCTGCCAATGCCTTGTCTGCGAACTTTGCAACGATCGACGCGGAAATTTTGGACGAACGGATCACGATTCCGATCTATGCAATGCCGCACCGGTGAGTACAGAATGCCAGGTAAGTTGCTGTTTGGTTCAGGCGTTGTGAACAGTGTTGCCAGCAGTTCGATATGGGAGTATGATTTTTTATGTCTGAATTTCATATTGAGGTTTTCATGCGTATCTCCGAACGCGGGCAAATCACCATTCCAAAAAAACTCAGGGACCGTTTCGGCATGAACCACAATGTCGAGGTGGAATTGACGCCCACGCGCAACGGTCTATTGCTCCGCAAGCGATCTGCGGTCGAGCACCCTGTCGAGAGCGTTTACGCGATACTCGGTCGGGGCGGCAGCACGGATGACTACCTGGAGGAGATTCGCGGCCGGTGATAACGGCGGTGGACACCAGCGTTTTGCTGGACGTATTCCTGCCGGATGAACAGCACGGCGAGCAGTCCAAGCAAAGGCTTCGCGCAGCCTATGACGTGGGGGCGATCGTCGTTTGCGACGTCGTCTATGCGGAACTGGCGGCGATGTTTGGCAATCGGGCTGCACTCGACCGCGCCTTGCAGGCGATCAATGCGGCCGCATCGCCGATCAATAGCGCCATCGCATACGAAGCCGGACTGCGCTGGAAGCGTTACCGTGATGCCGGCGGGCCGCGAAAGCGGATCATCTCGGACTTTCTCATCGGCGCACATGCGCTGGAGGCCGCCGACGCCTTTCTTACCCGCGACCGGGGTTTCTTTTCGACCTATTTCCCGGAACTGTCGCTCTAAGCGAATAGAGCTCATGCACTCAGGCTTGATCGCCTGGTGTCTGGCCGGCTCGTTGCGAATTTAGGGTTTCGTTTTTTCGAGGGCGGGACTCCCTCGTTCCGGGGGCGTACAAAAAACGAGGCGGGCATGTAGCCCGCCTCGCCGCAACGCTAGTTGCTGGTTGGACTAAGCGATGTCCAGACCGTCGTCGATCGTGAGGAGATAATCTTCGAGCAGATCCTGGTCATAGCCGTCCATGTTGTCGATGAAGTCTTCGATGATCCCGCCAAGCGACATCCCCGGAGGCGGAGGCGGCGCGCCGCCATCGGTCTCGCCGTCGTGGTCGCCGGGAGTAGAGCTGTCGTCGTCCTGCGTATCGTCCGCATCGGTGGTCTCATCGTCCTTTAGGCCGGGCGTGTCGGTCGGGCCCGGAGGCGCCGGACTATCGACAGGGTTGTCCACAACCGTGATCACCAGCGTGATCGGGACATATCCATTTCCTCCTATCGCCGTCGCTCCGGTTGCGACCGGTGTGCTCAGGCCGCCGCCATCGGTCGCCATGAAGGTGAGCTCTATTTGCGTGCCGTCCGTGACCGGATCCATGTCGTCCGTTTCATGATCGAACGTAACGCCCCTCTTCAACCGCAGTTCCCACGTACTTCCATCGCCATCGTCACGCGTCAGAGCCGAGGGACCGTTAGTCTTCGTGATTACGAACCGGTCATGGGGATCGCCGGTAACGGTGACTTCATGCACGCCGTACGGATGTCCCGGAATCGTGCTGGTCCCTGAGAAGTTTTCGTCCTGAACGTCGATCGTGGCAAGCACCTCCCCTCCCGTCGCCGGCACCAGTTCATTCACCCTGATTCCGCCGATCACGGTTGTGGTGTCGGTGACGGCAGCCCCGGCTGCATCCGTGTACGGGGTGGCGTCTGTTGCTGTGTTGAGGATGGGGTGATCCGAGAGATCAGCGGGGGCAGTCCCTCCCGTAAGCTCAATATCCGTCGGCGCCACGTTGATCCGAATATGCAAATCGGCCATACCGATGCTGTTTCGGGCCGCGTTGGTGTACGGTGGCGTATCGTTGGCGGTAATATTCAACGTCAGCCTGTTGCCCGCGCCGTCATCCTGATTGCCATCGTGGCCGCGCAATTGGTCGCTTACATAGATCAGCTCCCCGCTACGCATGTTGAGCACAAGAACGCCCGTTTCACCCTGGAAAAGATAGCTTCCGGCAGAGGTGGACCCGCCCGCCAGGAGAACCAAACCCGGATTAGTCGTCGAAGTGGAGTCTCCGGCCGCCGAAAAGCTCAGCCGAGCGCTGTCGGGGTCCTGGAACAGGCTGGCCAGGTCCACTGTTTCCGTGATCGAAACGATATGTCCTGATGCTTCGCCGACACCGGTAATTGCGCCACTATCAGTCACCGCGTTGGCAGGCCCTCTGGCAGCGTGTCCGGTTCCCATTACGCTGCCCGTGACCGTGTGGTCGTCCACCGCAGTTGGGCGGGGGGGTGTTGAAGTGCCGCCAATCAGAATCCCATTCTCCGTAGTATTCCCGTCGCCATCCAGGTCATTGCCGTCCACGGCAATGACCACCGCCGTCACGCCAGACTCACTAGGGACGGTGGTCTCGTAGGTCACCAGGGCCCGAACGGTGGAGCCGGCAAGCGCCGCAGTAACGTGGAGATCGCCGGTCCCGCCGGGAATATTCGTCCAGACTGTGCCGGGGGCGGGACTATCCGCTTGCCACTGCACCGACGAGACGCCAGGGCCGCTCACGCTAAGCGTTCCGCCCGGATTCGGGCTACCTGTAGGTGAGCGGGGTCCTGGTGTGACGGTATCACCGGATCCGGCTGTCGGGGTAGAACCGGCCGTAAGATCGCGAACATCGGCAATCTGGATCGGATCGCTGTATACGCTTTCCATCACGTCGCTGTCGCCGTCGGTGAGATCGAAATCTTCATCGACTCCATCCGCGTCGTAGGTCGCAACCGCACGATAAAACCGGCCCTCGCCGTCGTCCAGAGTCAGGGTTGAGGTGTCGGAGTCGCCAGTCTGATCAACGTCTCTCCAACCGCCCACTCCATTCGCGGACCACTGCCAACTGTAGGTGATATTGGTAGTGGAACCAGGAGTGCCGTCAGGTTGGTTTATTGCTGCGGTGACAACCCCGCTGCTCGAGCTATAGTCCTCATCGAGAATGACGACATCTACGGCTGCCAACGTATTGGCCGGATTATCAGCCGCGGTCGTCGCCGGATCAGTCCCGACCGTAATGGTGAAGCGCCCCACGCCATCGTCCGGCGAGTTGGAAACCGCCCTTTCAGTGGTCGCCTCGACGGCGACCTGGGTAGTGGCGGCCAACTGGCCATTGGTGTCCGTGCCAGTAATGAATTGCGACGTGAATGTCCCATCTGATGCGACTTGGCCGACCACTTCGTAGTAGGTCACGGCCACCTGAATATGGTTGCTCACCATGGATTGCGACAGCGTCAGTGTGTCGCTGGTGCCGCGCTGGAGGACGTTCGAGCCTGTGTTGCCTATATTTACCGCAGCGCCATTCGCGTCAACCTGGGTCCATTCGTACAGCACCAGCACGGCCGATTCGGGGCCGCGCAGGTCGGGGTCGTTGTTCTCGTTGAACCGAGCCCTCAAGGTGCTGCCCTCTCGAGCGCTGCCGCTTATCGTCACGGCGGGGTTCCCGCTCGTGCTGACGATGTCCAGGTTCTCGTCCGTCACGTTTACAACGGCCGTCACGGTGCCCGTGGGGCCTCCCCGATCGTCGCGCGCGGTCAGCGTAAAGCTGCCCCGGTCATTCTGCGCCCGGCTGCCGGTTTCGGTGCGGTCGATCTCCACAATGACCACCTGTTCGCCGTCAGCCGGAGCTCCGGCGCTGCCGACCAACCTGTCGGTATAGCCAGTGCCAAAGGTGCCCCAGCTTTGGCCGGTCTCCAGGTTGTCCTCAATGTCGCCCCACTCGGCCGGACCATGCTTGATGTCGATCCACGACGCCGAAGTCGAGGCCCCGAAAATCAGGTCCTCAGTGTCGTCGTCCTCGTCCGGGTCATTCCAGAATTCTTCCAACTTGATGAACAGCACGATCTTGTTGGCCTCCGACTGCTCGACCGTACGATTCGCAGCAGGTAGAAGAGTTCCGGTGGGGTTGGCCCGACTACCGCCAACGACCGCGGGCTTTTCATTCACGTCAGTAATGTTGATATTGATCGTTGCCTCGTCCATGGCGCCCGTGCCGTCGGTTACACGCACCGTAATATCGATCTCTTCCAGTCTCGGGGTCCGCTCAGGGTTCAGTAACCGTGTCGTGTCATTCGCCGCTCCGGCGCGAGGATTGGTGTCGCGGACGTAGATGTCGTAGGTCCAGTTGTCTCCACTCTTGCGTGGTTCGGACAAGCGGAACGCTCCCGCGTAACCCTCGCCGTTGGCGGCGAAGTCACTGGTCGCGAGGATGTCGGGCGTTGCCGCATCGCTGTCGTGGTCCGTGAACGTCGTCGCATTCAAAGGGTCAGTGGTTTCGTCCGCGTTCACCACGCTGACGATCTGCACCGTCCTGATGGCGAACAGGTGGTCCGGAATGTCCTGGTCCGGGTCGCTGACCGTGAATGTCGCCACCCGCTGCTCGCCCGAGCCCTCACGGTAGCTCCCGGTAGCTCGATTGGCGGTAGGATCGTCGTTCTCGCCTGTCAGCGAATCGTCTGTGTTGGACTCCTCATCGGAATGGGCCACGTTCACACTGAAGGAAACGGACGCCGATGCGCCACGCTCATCGGTGGCCGTGACGGTCACGGGATAAACGCCTCGGTTGGGGATCATTTCTTCGACGTTGGTGATCCTGCCGCTTCTCTCGTCGATCTGAATCCACGAGGCGCCGGATATGGAGTAGCTCAGGCTGTCGCCCGCCGGGATATCGTCATCCTTGAAGGCCGGGAATGAGTCGCCGTCGCGCTGTTCTTCCAGATCAACACTGAGCAGGTCCCCCGCATCCACGTTTTCCGCTTCTTCATCTTCGTCCACGGTGACCCACCAGTTGCCGACCGTGCCGGCCTTGGGCGCATCGTTCAGATCGTTGACGAGGACGGTGAATGTCGCAGTGTCCGTAGAGCCCTTGTACTTTTTCGCTCCAAAAGACCGGTCGAGGATAGAGTTTTGCTCTCCGTTCATGTCGGTGGCCCTGATCGTTACACTGATCACGCCTCCTTCTCTCGGATGCTCGTGGTTCAGGGACACGCCTTCCTTCAGAGCCAGCCACTTGCGACCGTCGTCGTCCGTCCTGATCTCGAAGCGGGCGGCGGCGGCGCCCGTCACCTCAACCAGGTGCATGCCGTTCGGGTGCATGGGATGGTCGTCGTCGTCCACGGTGATCTCGGCGAGAACCACGCCGGAAGCGTCGTTCTCGTCCACTTCGACCTCGCTGACCGCGGTGCCGTTTTCATCACGCAGGTCGATGCCGGTGACCGGGTCGTTGGCTTCGTCCACGACTGCGTAGAAAGTGACGCTCCCCGATTCGCCGCCGCGGTCGGTGGCGGTGAGGGTAACCATATGCGCAGCGTTGCTTTCGGCGCCCCTGGAAGGCGGCGTGCCGCGCAGATGGCCGATGACCATCTCGTTGCCGTCGTCGTCAGTAACGTATTCGACCTGCAGACCCAGCCAGGACGGGTTGCCGCTGAGCTCCCAGCGCAGCGAACCCGCATCGCCGGCGTCCGGATCGTTGAACAGGTTGGTCAGGTCAACCTCGACGTCGATGGCCCTGCCTGACTGTGCGGTGACGGTGGGAACCTCACCGACCGCCATCGGGGCCTCGTTCACGTCGTTGACCATGACCGTTACGTCCTGGCTGGCGGTGTTGCCGGCGCTGTCCGTATAGGTGACGGTGACCGTGACTTCGCTGGCGTCCTCGTGGTCGAGGCTGGCGCCTTCCGCGAGATGCAGCCACAGGCCCTCCTCGGGATCTTGAATCACGGTAAAGCGACTGTCGCTAACCGAAGTGGCGGCCTCGCCGGCATCGCCGGTAAGCATGTCGGCATCGGCGGCGTCAGGATCCATTACCTCGATCAGGGCCAGGGGCGGAGGACCGCCATCGCCCCGCATCGCGTTTTCGTCCACGCTCAGGCTTGAGATCACGCCAGGATGTCCGGGCACTTCTTCGCCATCGCGCACGTCAATGGAGGGTGCTTCGTTCACGTCGTTGATCGAGATGCTCACCGTAGCGGTGGCGTCGTCACCGTCGGAGACGGCGGTAAGGGTGACCTCGATCGGTGAGGAGTCGGCCTCAAAGTCGAGGCTCGAGCCATCCTTCAGCTTGAGGTTGCCGCCGGCAACTTCAAAGCGGTCGTCATCGACCGTGATTTCGGAGGAGTTCTCGGTGGTGACCGCAGCAATGGTCGCCCCGTCGTCATTCTCGTCCACGGAGGCCTCGGCATCCACCATGATCGTCGCTGCCGGAGGAGGCGGTGGCGGCGGG
>VXPQ01000040.1 GCA_009839485.1 Bacteroidetes bacterium SB0662_bin_6 | reverse complement strand
CCGCCACGCACAAGCGACTTTCCCCGAGAACCCGTTTATCCACGGCCTGCTAGGGAAACCCTCGGTGCTGAGGAGAAGCCATGACGAAGCTGCCTTCAAGGCGTTTGATCGGCCGTACCACGATCCTCTGCTTTCTTGTTCTGGTGTCTCCCGGATTGACGGCTGCACAGTCCCCCCGGACAATCCTCGTCGTTGACGAGTCGACGATCGACCAAGCAATCGACATGTTCCTTCCACAATACGATTCCTTACTCATCTCCCCTCTCTTACCTCAGGCTGTCAGTGACACGCTGTTTCATGCTGCGTGGTTTCGCCCGCGCACGGCGACAATCTTCGGAAGTGTAGCTTCAACTGGCGTGTTCCGGTTTGCGCCGGACTCGGATGCGTTTCCAACGCTGTCTCTTATTCCATTCGAGGTCCATGCCGACAACCGCGACAGCGCATGGCTTCGTATCGCCGATGCTCTCGATAGTTCTGATGAATACACCTTGGTAATGCCTGACACCACGCTTACCGGATTACCTAAGGAGGAAATGGAAGAATATTGGCGTGATGTCTTTGCGGATCACAACTTCATCCGAACCTTAGGGTTTTCGGATTTTGTCTACATCGAGCCGATCGCTGATAATCACACTAATAGATTGCAGGAGGTGTTTCTCCAGAATAGTAACCAACTCAACGCTTTCACAGACGCACTATCGGCTCACCCATCGCCGACAGCTTTGGACCAGCTGTTCTCAGACATCGTTGAGGAGAGAGCGAACAACGATGAGATTGCCGCGCTTCAGGCGATCTGGGAGACTACTAAGCATGATTTGTACGACGGAGACGATCTCAACATCCAAGAGGAACGTTGGATCCGTGACTTCGTTGCCACAACCGAGGACACCGTCCAATCTCCCGATGACGGTTTTCGTTGTTTAGTCACCGTCACGACAAACCCCAGCAATGGCGCTCGAATTACCTATTACAAATCTCTGCTGCCAGAGAGTCAAGCCGAGATGTTCGGCTATTCGGTGGCTTCCCTCAAGATCGAACGCGCCATGTGGACCTTTGTATCCTCCAGGAGTCAGCAGGGCGAATGGATCGAAACTGGCCGAGTGGAGCGCGTGGAGATTCGGCCGTCTAACGATGTCTGTAATGTGATTATTGAGGAAACGATCCAAATAGAAGGAGAATAGCCTCATGTCGAACGGCAACAGTAGCGAGGCGTTGGAGGCTCTCGGCGAATACATGAGGAGCGTTTGGGGATTGGCGTCTATAGTGTCGGCCGGCGTCCCGTGGCTGCTGGGTCACATAGGTCCCGGGCTAATCCCGCCGTGGCCAGGCGGGGTGGTGGGGCTTACCGCGGTCGTCGTGATTGCGGCCGTGCTTCTAGTATTCTTCAATTTGCGGCGACGGGCCGACGCGTCGAGGCGTCGATGGGGAACGCGTTGTGCGATCATGTGTGCAATATCATTGATTGCAATGATAGCGTCAAACGCTTCGTTTGTTGTCGAGCTTGATGATGACGGCGACGCTCGGGCGGTACGGGGATTTGTGGTCCGGGGAAACGTGGCGGAAACCATCAGAAGGGGAGAAGTTGGAGCTGACGCTCGATCGCTTCTTCGCGCGTACGGGTGGATGTCAGCGGACACGATTTGGCGGGACGTGGCGCTCGCAAAGACCCTCGTGTGTGTTTTCTTCGTACTACCATTCGCTTTCGGCGCCGCCAGCCTGTCGTGCTATGCGCTCAACGGGGAATCGGGTGATGGATTTCGGGGTGGCGCCGCAGCCCAGATCACGGGCCACGGGAAAGAGGAATAGTTGCGGGGTCTTCCCAGCTCGGGGAGGGCTTATGACGGTCGAAAGTGCTCACACGAAGCGGAAGGGGTGATGGTGGGTCTCTTTAAGATGCGGCGGCCTCATCATCCAGCCACCGCTGCATCCTTGCGGCCAGTCGACCGGGACACGGACGGAGCGCCCAGATTTGTTGGAGCCAGCGGGAAGGGCTCATCAACGATTCGGGCGCTGCGTTGGTGGCCAAGATTGACCGGAAACGATGTCGGGATGACGTGGTTCACCGGTCGGCCTGCCATGCCCGAGGCGCCATCGTTCAATCCTTCCGAGAAGCATGAAGGCGGATTTCCGCCGTCTCGGATCCTGAAGCGCCATCGCGAACAGCCTGGCACGTAGCTCATTCGACGCGCGCGCGTGCAAAGTGAATGCGTTCGGATTGTACGCCAGAGGTCGTCGCTCGACGAAAGCGGACTCGAGTTGGTCCCAAACGCCTCGCGGAACGGGAGAGGGGTTGGCATCATCGATCAGCTGCAGGTTTGCGGCAAGGGCATCGGGGGTTCCGACCGAAGCCATGATTCTCGACAGCACACGCCGATTGCGTTCGGGCAGATCTCGGTCACACAAGTTCTGCAGCCGCACTGCCACCTCTGGGCTTCGCTGCGCCAATGCCGCGAGCCGCTCGACCAGCGCGTTTTCACCTTGAAAACGGTCCGTCAGTACAATGCCGCAGATGTCCGGATCGACAAAGCCCAAGAGCAGTTCACGCGCACCCGGCGTATCGAGCGTGGCGATGGCTTGAACAAACGCCACTTCGAGCTGCTCGAAGGTTCGCTCGTCTGATGGGAGGTCGCGCAGCAAGTCGGTGGCGGCATCGGATCGGCTCTCACCGAGAGCGCTGACGACGTCCCGTAGTTCGTACCCCTTGAGCGGTCTCTTGCCGAGCACCTCTCGGACCCTCTCGATGCCGCCCTCGACGTCATCGGTCAGAGGGAAGAGGGCGATAATACGACGCAGAAGATACCTATCTGTGTCGTGCATCCACTCTTGTGTCCGTTGCAGAAAGGAGTTGGCTAAAGCGGACACCGTGGCTAAGGGTAGGACGACACCAGCCGTCAACAACCGTTCGGCTGCTTCGAGACGGGTGTGTTCTCCCCACTTGTCGGGCATGGCGATCACGTCGAGCACCGGTGCGGCGGAGCCGCGCCCGTCAACGGCTGCCAGTGCCTGCGCGAGCTGCTTCAGGTTATCGGCGGACCTCGGATCCTCACGCTGCTCACGCAGGCGTGCGATTTCTAATCGAAGCGCGGTGGCGAACCGTGTGCGCCGCTGGTCTTCGTCAGGGGGCGAGGTGGAGCCTTCACGGGCAGCCCACACCAAGTCGTGCCGAAAGTTCGTGTGCAGGGGACGCTCCCGTTCTGGCAGGAAGTGGCGCGCCATCGCCTCCGCGGCGACTCTGGCGTACTCCGGTTCGGGAAGCAGTTCCATGAGCACCTGATCGGAGCCGACCGGATCCAATCGGATCAGGGCTGCGACGTTCCAGTTCGCGTAGCTCGCGCTGGCGCCATCAACCCGGGGCCCTCGCTCCCCAGCCATCCGCGCGGCTCGGCCGCGGCGCATCCGCTCGATGTCGGCACGGATCAAGGTAACCAGGTCCGACATATCTTCCGGTTCTCCGACCTGCGCGATCGCAGAGGCTAGATGTGCTTTTTCTTCACCGGCTAGGTCATCTTGGCGGAGCACAACCGCAATGCTTCTCTTGAGGTACGCGCGAAGGTGCGCTTTAAGGTCTCCGTCGGTGACGTGCAGTCCTTCCTTGCCTGCCATGCCAACCCGGCTGAGGAGGCGCGCGGCGACCTTGATGTCCGACGCATCATCAGTGACCGCTGAGATAACGCCCGCCACCGCCACATCGTCGGGAATGCCGCGAAACAGAGCCTCCATCTGCCGTATCACTTGTCGTTCGACTTCGTGTGGCTGATCCGGCTCTGCGTACACCTTTCGAAACATCCGCCGTAAACCCGCGAACACTCGTTCTGCAAGCTTTGCATCCGCTTCAGCGGCGACCACCGCTATCATGCCCTCCAAGGGTCGGCACTCGAGGTTATCGGCCTCCAGGCGCGTCAGGTATTCCTCAACCACGTGGTCCGGAATAGCGGTTGCGAACGGCATCCACTGCTCGTGATCGACAAGGACGCCTTCGGCAACCTTGATCGCCACCCACTCGCTCGCCCACGCCGGGTCCGTATCGCACAGGTGCTTGAGCGCCGACTGGAGGTAACCCCAGCGCGAGTCGCGCACATCGCGGTCGGGTAGAGCCGCCAGCGCCTCCTGGATGACACCGTCCAGATCGGTCTCGCCGAATTCGACCAAGCGGAGAGCCGTTCGCAGGCGCGCCGTCTGGCTCTCGCTGGTATCGAGGGACCTGCGCAACGTGGCGATGGCTCGGGACCTGAAGGCTTTGGGCATTCGATGGGCGTCCTCTCGCGCAACATCCTCGAACGTCTGTGCGTCCAGGGATGCCAGAACACGGCTGAGCGCATCGTCGGACCTATGCCACATAAGACCCTCGACCGCGCCCATCTTCACGGCGATGCTGTCGTCCTCGATAGCGAAGGCTACGACCTCGGTGTCGATCCGCTGGCGCAGCAATTCGGCAACGAAAACTGATTGCGCTGCATCGCTCCAGCCACGCACGACCTCACGCCAGTTCGGACCCAGCGACGAGACCCGGATGTCTGGCCAGAGGCGGACCGTACGAAACCACACCTGTTCGTCCTGTTCGGAGAGAAGCGGCGCGATTAGGTCGCTGAAGTCGTCCATGCCCGTTGCAAGCATGGCGGCCACGGCATAGTCCCGAAAGTGATTGCCGCGCATGGCGTAGACGGCGCGAAACCGGTCGCCGACGACACTGCGGACGTCATCCCAGACGCCCGCACCGCAAAGCCGCGCAAGCTCGCCGGTGAACACGAGATCGACATCGAGCGCCATCTTCACCAGTCTTGCTCCGGCATTGACGTTGCCGTTGTCCGCACTGGCATCATCGCTCCGCTCGTCAAACGTCGCCGCGATCATGCGGAGAGGTTCAGCCCACGCCGGCTGGTTCACGTAAGCGGCCGTGAAGCGGCTGGTCGGGTCGCCGTCAGCGTCACGCAGGTCGAGAAGTCGTGCGCGGAGGTCGAGCGTGGCGAAGTACTCCTGTAGCTGCTGATGGTCGAATCGAAACGCTATCGTCGGATAGTCAACGCGTTCGAGAACGTGGTGCGCCGTGAGGGACGCGAGGAGACTCGGCGGAGCTGGCTGCTGGATCTGCCCACGGTTCGCGAGTACTTGTGCGACCTCAGCGACGATGGCGCGGGCATCGGCCTCGGGCAGCCCCACGGCGCCACGACGGGTCATCTCCGTGGCCAGGGCCTTCAGATAGTCCGCTTGCCTTCCGAAGATCGGTGCTTCCTGGAATGCGTTTAGGTGTTCTTCTCGTTGTTCCTGCAGATGGACAACTTGGGCTAGGATGCCGATCTTCGTAGAGGGGATTCTGGCGCCCGCTTCAAACAGCGCCGCGACCTCTGAAAGGATGAACGGTGTGCGTGTCAACTCGTCAAGCGACTCCTCGGCCTCGATGCGGGTGCAAAGCTCAGTGCTGTTCTTCCCCAGGCGTGTCGCGAGATAGGCGGAACGCTGCGTCCGCTTGAGGGGCCTCAACCGCAGCCGCACTGCACCAGGCAGCGGCGTCAAATGGTGGGTGCGGGTAGCGATGATGATGCCGGCGCTCGGAAAGCCGCGATCAAGCTCCCGGAGCGCATGGAGAGCGGGCGCTGAGTCGGATTCCGCAATCTCGTTCCAGCCGTTCAACAACAAGACGCACGGTTCGGCCTGCTGCACTCGTGCGAGGTCGAGGGCCGTGAGCCCCTCCGCTTGGAACTCAGCCATCCCGGCAATGTGTTCGAGGAGTCCCCGTCGCGATGAAGTCCACGCGGGGAGGTCGATCATGAAGGGCGTAACACCGTCACGCTCGCGTTGTGCGAGCTGAATCAGGGTTGTCGTTTTTCCGCAGCCAGCAGGTCCTTCGAGCACAATGCGACCGCGTTGCGAGAGCACGCGCCCGACCTGCTCAAGCGACAGCACGTCGGTAGACTCCGTGCCGTTCGGGACGAGCCTCACTGCCGTTAGATCGATTAGCGGCTGCCCCTTGATCTTGCCAGCCCAAGACTCCGTGACCACGGTGGCCGCGCGCTTGGTTCTCGCGATGAGGTCAGTGACCTGTGGTTCGTGATGGATGTCGAGGCGGAGGAAGGACGCACAAAGCGAAGCGTTCTTCGGCATCATCAGCAGCGTAATGATCTCTTCACGCTCGATGATGTGAAGGTTGAGGCCGAGGCTCTCGTGAATCGCTTGCTCCCAATTCCTACGGTCGGCGTTTCCGATCTTGGCGGGTGTCACAAAATAGAGCGTCTCCAGGTCAGGATGATTTTCTTTGGCGGTCTTAGCGTCGCCGGAGATCTTCCGCCATGTCGCAGTGATCGATGCGGCGAGGCCCTTGCCTATCTTCTCGCTCGTCCGGCTAGCGGGCGCATAGGCCTCGAGGCCGAAGTCCTTCTTCCGCTGGTTTGCGATGAGTTCGGGGCAGTGCTCCTTGCCGAGTTGGACGGCCAACCCTTGAAAAAGCATCCCCGCTTCTTGAGAAACGAGCTCGCTGAGGGCCCGTTCGATGTCGCTTCTCAGAATGGCCATTCGAGTCCTGTTTTGCGGTGCCGGGAGGGACCGAGAATATGCCACGCTTGGTTCGACCGGTCCAAGTGCGCTAGCCGATTCCGCTCCCGCCGATCATCACCGACTCGAACCGTTACCGCCCGTTTAGCCCCACCGGCGCCATCGCCCCGACGCCCGAGGAACGTCTTCCAGGGCGTGCCGCAGGGTCGGCCACGTCGGTCGTGTTCTTCGCCAACCATCCAACGTGCCCCTCGGCGACGTTACCCTCGGCGCAGCTCGCCCAACCGACTCGGCCGCTGACGGCCCTCGACACACCCGGAGTACCGCTACCGCTCTTCACCTCACATGCAACCAAGCGGTCGCCTGAAGCCGTGCCCAGCGCTGTCGAGGCCACCCAATCTGGCAGGTCGCCAGCCGATGCAGAGCACAAATCGTTTCTGCGAACTCCCGGCGGTCCAACCGCCGGTTCATCGACCTGTTCGAGCGAGCCGTACGCGCACCGCGTTAGCGATTCACGTGCGGCGTACACCTTGACGCGATTCCGACATGTCCCTTAAGAATTCGGCAAGCGCCGACGGACTCCAACCCTCGATCTATCTCCACCTAGCCACTCACCCAACGCCTACGAGATGACGCCTGAAGCCTTCTGGGACCTCTTGGAACCCCCAGATACCAACCCTGCGCTCCTCCCGGCATGGGCGGAGCAACGCCCCCTCTTCGACTTCCTAGAGCAGCAGCGTCGGGATGGACCCATCGTCCTCTACGCTGGGTGTGCCAACACCGGGTCTCTGTTGGTCGATGCTCTGCTGGTGCCACTGAAGACGATCGCGGGATTCGATAGCTCGAAGCTGCATAGCTGGGATTCCATGTTCGCCTCGCCCTATTGCGGCCTCGTGGAAGGCGGCGGTTTGCCACCACGTGTTGAGTTCGAGCCTGGAAATCATACGGTTGCAGGTACCAACCTCCCCGATAGCACACGATTGATCTTTCACCGCCATTTCGAGGGTCGAACCGAGGATGCTGACTATTTTGAGGTATCTCCATCGCTGACTCATCCTCACGATCTTCATTGGGTACCCGAACGTCAATCGTGGTGTCGGTTCGATGGCAATGGTGACGTAGAATCCGTCATCCAGTTGGTTAGGATGGCCCCACGCGGAACTCAGCGGACCGCCACGATCATCACAATCGCCCGAGAGATCATTGAACTTCACATGTCTGCCGCAGACAGTGTTGTAATTCAAATGTTCGACTCGACCTGTATCAACAAGAATTTTAGCCGCTGGCAGGGTCACGCTCGCGTCGTTAGCGATCACGAACGTAACTTGCACTATAGCGCTCTCATAGAGCCTTCACATCAAAGCTACGTCCGCGGGCTTCAAGTATTGCATCCGCGCAAGACCGCCGAAGAATTGGGTGCCGCCCTAGTCGAGGAAAAGGCGCAATCCAAGCGATATGAGTCATACACTATCGCTGATTGGCGGAATAGTGGCACGCGCGGCCGAAAGCCGGACCCACGAGTACTCCTGGATCATACCAAGTGCAAGCTGGTGACCGCTAGCTGCAACCCCAATAGCCTTGCGTCGTACTTCGATCCTCCGTCGACGCTACCATTCCAAATCTCCCCTGCGTTCTTTAAGCCAGATGTACTCAACAGATACCTTGCCGATCCGGACAAATACTCCGTGGACGATCAGTCCATATCGTGCCGGAACGCATGGCATCTCAAGATCTATCGGGTAAACGATGCAAAACAGATCTATACTTATGTGACCTACCTCGGAAATCTTCCCCATTCCGAACAGGTATACTGGAAATCATTCAATGAAGCGCCCCGGGCGGGCATGACGCAAAGTGCCTATGACACCGATTTCCACGGCAATTGGCTGCGCCAAGAGAATCCCATACGCGATGTGCGACGTACTGTGAGTGACTTGGAGGCAAGAGGTGTTGGTTGGTTCAAGCTGCGGGAACCGGATCTTCTCAATGGGCTTCACCGTCCTCTGACCGAGGCGCATCAGAGTTGGAACGATGTAGTCGGGAAGCTGGCGAAGCTCGTCAACGAAGGGTTGCAGAAGCGGTTCTTCGCCAAGAGTCTGAAGCACTTGCCGGCGGGCGATGTAGCGGGATGGGGTTCCATCCGATGTGCTGAGGAGGTCTTGAAAGCCGCGGACGTTCCTTCGGAGGTTGTTGCCGAGGCCATCGAACCTATCAGAGAGTTGCAGCGGCTTCGTACGAAACTGGTTGCACACTCGGGTGGCTCGGAGGCTCAGCAAATCCGATCGGGCCTAATTCGGACGCACGGTTCGCCCTACGAACACATCGACGATCTCTGTCGGAGGCTCGCTCACTCCCTGCAGCTCTTGGACAATTTCCTCAGTCAGTCGAACTAAGGCTTCGGATCATCGATGTCCGCTAGACCTAGTGATTCGTGTGCTACGTTATCGAGAAGACCGAGCCGGCTGGCCGAACCGGGCACTTGGGAGGTGGCATGGGCGATGGGTTGAACTGAGGAGAACATGACCCGGAAACGACGAAACCAACTCGCGGTCCAACTGGACCTAGGCGTGGAAGCCGAGCCCGAACGCCCAAAGCCGAAGCGAGGGGGGCAGGCGAGCGGTGCCGGAAGCTGGCTCCGGCGGTGTTCGGTGGTTGAGCCGGTCCCGGGACGGGTTTTGTGGCCTAGTGGCCGGTTAGTGCGGGACGATGAACGGCAACGCATCCTGCTCGATCCGCAAGCACATCACTCGTTCCTAGCCTTGGAGGAAGCTGCGTGGGAGACCGGCGAGGACCAGGTATGGCACGCAGCCAACTTGGTGAGAAGCAGAGGATGACAAGACCCGGCGTCAACCTTGCTCCTCCCGAGGCCTGTCCACGCTCGTTCAACTCGTAGAGGATCCCCCGGATGGCGGCCTACTACAGCTGCGACGAACTCGCTCCCGAGAAACGCCGAACATTCACATGCGGGCAGGCCGGAGGCGTTACGCGAGATGGGGAGCCGTGCGCCGCTCCCGGCCGACTCGACCTTGAAGGCCGGTGCCGGTGGCACACCATGTTGCCCGTTTATACCGTATACCAGATCGACTTCTCCGACGGGTATGCCTACGTCGGCGTCACATCTCGGCAGCCCGAAGACCGCATCCTGGAACACTTCGGATTGATCGGTCCAGGGGGGGAGTGGGTTGGAGACACGGGACCGGTCAACGGATACGGCAGGCCGGGGATTGCTGGACGGGCTGGCGCTTGGACTTGGTCCGTGCTCGCCGACTGTCTCCAGCGTCGGGACGCCTACGAGATGGAGCGGGACACCATTCGCCTACTGCCTCGACCGATCAACCGCCTCAACGCCCGCGCTTGTGGTGATCGTTCAGCGGCGGATGGTAGTACCGAATCAACTCTTCCTCGACACGGCAGCAGCGCATGTAGCTCCTATCCTCCCTGACGTGGATGTAGGTCGCGCCGAGATCTTCGGCTTCAGCCCACCTTTCGTGGCCGGAGAGCCGGTCGGCGAGCGATACGGTCTCGCCGATGTAGAGTGGCGTCCAGTGACCGTCGATGGTCAGCTTGGCGAAGATGTAGACGCCACGAACATCCCTCCAAGGCCCGTCCGGGCGGCATACCTTGAACTTGTAGTTTCGCCACGAGGCGTAGGCTTCCATGCCGTTTCCTCCCTCCCGAGCAGGGAATCGAACGAGCGGAAGATAATGCCGCCCCAGCGGGCAGATGAAGATCGGTTCAGAAAGGCGCTTGCCAGCTCTTCCACGCCTTGGATCCGCTCTGTGGGCTGCGTAGCCGCGTCTTGCGGCTCGAGGGCGAAACCGTCTCGGGGCTCCAGCGTGCCACGCACGGGTGCTGCCCGGGCTTCCCGCTGTTGTCCGGTCGGTCATGCTCCTCTCCGTTGCTCTTCCTGACGAAAACGTGAGACGGGTCGGGAGGCGGTGGAACGGCCTCTCGACTCGCAAACGAGACGGCCTCGGCGCCGGGAGCGACGCCCCTCGGAGCCTGACCGGCTGTAGCACCAAGGTCCGCCGCGGTCTCAACGGGGCGTCAACGGCGCCTCGCCACGCGCGAAGAGCCCCTGTGCAGTAGGAGCACGGCGCCCGCCGACCTCGCCGAATCAGGACCTCCGCGACCGCTTTTCCACGGCGCCCGGCGGGCCCCGGCCAGGCCCCCGCGCCGCCGCCGCAAGGGCACCGCGCGGCGCCACCCGCGAAGCCCCCCGGCGGCCGCCCGCCAGGCCACCCAGCGCCCCTCGAGCGGCGGCGTTTCGGCGCTCGCGCAGGCCCGTTTCCGGCACCCCCCGTTTTGGGGGACCCCCCTATTTGGGTGGTTGTGGATGGGGTGTAAAGACTTATTTAGTAGTGCTTTCCGATGTTCTCCGTCCCTTTCTGAATGGCGCGGGTCCGTTTCGATATGTTCGATGCGGGATCATCTGAGGGCACAGAGTTTTTTGGGCGCGGGCGGGCGCGTGAGGCGTCTGTTGGCCTCCGCTTAAGCTCACCC
>VXPQ01000039.1 GCA_009839485.1 Bacteroidetes bacterium SB0662_bin_6 | reverse complement strand
GCGTTGCCGCTCGCTTATGTGGCTGGGCCACACTGCGCTCGCGGCGTCTGGCCTGGCAGGAAAACAGGCCCCGCAGAGCGCCGCTGCATAGTGGTAACAGGCCCTTGCTGCGATGCCCGCATCCTACGATTCCCCTACCCATGATCACTCATCGTCTTACCACAGAACATATTCTCGCCCGCCTGCAAGCCAAGGTGGCACAGCGCATTCCCGTAATGATCGCCAGTGCGGGCAGCGGTCTGGTCGCTAAACTGCTGGAATCCGCCGGCGTCGATTGTATCAATACGTTTTCCGGGGCGCGATTGCGCGCCAACGGCATGGGCACCATGTCGATGATGTGGCCTATCCTCGATTCGAACAAACAAACGCTGGACTACACCCGGGAAGACATCATGCCTGCGCTGCAGGGCGATGCGTTCGTCTGCGCCTGCCTGAATGCAAACGATCCCCTCAAGGATATGCGGATGGTGTTAAACGAGTGCAAGGCCATGGGCGTGCAGTCGGTTTCGAATATCGGCCCCTCCATCAGCTATGTGGATCACGACAGTGAGATATACCGGGTAATGACCAGCGCCGGCATCACCTATCGGAATGAAATCGAGATGCTGAAACTGGCCAGAGAAGAAATGGACATGGTGACCATCGGTCTGGCGTTCACCATGGAAGATGCGCTGGCCATGTGCGAGCAGGCCAAACCGCATATTTTTTGCTATCATGCGGGCACGACGAAAGGGGGGCTTAAGGGATATGACAGCGGATTAACCATCGAGGAGACCGCCGAACAAACCGAAGAAGCCTATCAGGCTGTGCGCAAGGTTCATCCCGAGGTCATCCTCGTTGCGCACGGCGCAGCCATGGAAAATCCGGTCGATGCGCAATACATGCTGGACCACACGTCCGGCCATGGTTTCTGGACCGGCTCCTCCACGGAACGCCTCCCCATAGAACGCGCCGTATCGGCGGCGGCCCGGGAATTCGCCGCCCTGCGCTTCACGAACCCTGCCGGGTAACATCCACACCGGCGCCAGCAAGCCACACGATCATGCCGAAAACCATTGCCGTATTGGCCACGATGGATACGAAGGGCGCGGAAGCGGACTTCGTACGCCAGGAAATAGAAGCCCTCGGAGAAGAAGCCCTTCTGGTCAATATCGGCGTGGTCGGACCCGCGGCCGTTCCCGTCCACATCGATACCGCTACGGTGATTCGTGCAGGGGGAGGCGACCCGGATGCATTGCTGAAAAACCCCACGCGCGAAGATATCGGACCTTATCTCGTCCGGGGAGCGCAAAAAATACTGCTGGATCTGGTCCTGGAACACAAAATCCACGCGCTGCTGGCCATGGGCGGCACCCAGGGCACCTCGACCTGTTCGCAAGTCATGCAGGCGCTGCCTTACGGATTCGCCAAAATCATGCTTTCGACGGCCGCGTCCGGGGACACCGAACCCTTTGTCGATATCAAGGACATCACCATGATGTTCTCGGTCAGCGACATTCTGGGCCTCAACCCGTTCTCGAGAAAAATCCTGGCGAATGCCGCAGGAGCCGCTGTGGGAATGGCCCAGAAGAGCGAACGCGTCATCACTGCCGAAGCGGGCAGCAAGGGAACCATCGGTATGACCAATCTCGGGGTCCTGACCCATGGCGCCATGCACGCCATCGACCTGTTTCACGAAGCAGGCTACGAGGTCATCACCTTCCATGCGATCGGGGCCGGGGGACGAGCCATGGAACAGATGATGCGGGAGGGTATCATCAAGGCGGTCTTCGACTACGGTCTCGGAGAAATCGCCGACGACGTATACGACGGATTACGTGCTTCGCACGACCCCGAACGTCTGACCGTAGCCGGAAAACTGGGATTGCCACAGGTAATTTGTCCGGGCGGCGCCGAACACATCGGGCTGCTGCTGCACACCCCGAACGAAGCGCCGGAGGCCTACAAGCATCACGCCTACGTCTTCCACAGCCCGGTCGTGTTCGCCCCCCGACTCGGGCCGGACGAAATCCGCAAGGTGGCCACGGATATTACCCGCCGCCTCGCCCACAGCAAGCAAAAGACTGTTTTTATGCTGCCGCTACAGGGGGTCAGCCGGTATTCCGTTCCCGGCGGACCACTTGTCGACAAGGAAAGCGATACCGTTTTCTTCGATACGCTGCGCAGCACCATGCCTGCCTCCATTGAATTGCGTGAGCTGGATTACGGCGCAGAAGATCCGGCCTTCATCGAGGAAGCCGTACGAACGCTGATCCATCTGATCGAACAATAGGATACTCATGCACAGTTTGTGGAACGATCAGGAGGCACAAGCCAGCGCCGGCGACGATCTGGCGTTGCGCGTGTACACCTCGCGCCTGCTGGGATCGGACGAATACCTGGTAATGCACGGAGGCGGCAACACATCGGTCAAGGCCGTGGTGCAGGACTTGCTGGGACGCAACGTGGACGTGCTCTATGTGAAAGGCAGCGGATGGGATCTGAAAACCATCGAGAAACCGGGATTCCCCGCGTTACGGCTCGACGAAACGAAACGCCTGGCCGACCTGGAAGCATTGTCCGATGAGGAAATGACGCGGCAATTACGCTCGTTCATGCTGGACCCGTCGGCCCCCTCGCCGTCGGTGGAGGCTATCCTGCACGCCATCGTTCCGGCCAAATTCGTAGATCATACCCATGCCGATGCGATGGTTACCCTTACGAATAATCCGCAAGGGGAAGCCATCATGCAGGAGATCTGCTCCGACTGCCTGATCCTGCCGTACGTGATGCCCGGCTTCATCCTGGCCAAACAGGTGTATGAAGCGATCCGGGGCATCGATCCGGACGGGTACAAAGGCATCATCCTGATGCACCATGGCATATTCACATGGAGCGATGACGCCAGGGTAGCCTACGAAAACATGATCGAACTGGTGAGCCGCGCCGAAGCGTACATCGCCAAACATGGCCGGACAAGCCACCCCAAAGCGCAACGCGACGTGAACCTGCCGGATCTGGCGCGTATCCGCCGGGCGGTGTCCGAGGCGCGCGGCTCGGCGCAATTGGCCATGCTCGACCGATCGGCAAGCGCTCAGGGCTATGCAAGCCGCAAGGATATAGCCGACATCTCCACGCGGGGGCCCATCACGCCGGATCATGTAATCCGTACCAAGCGCATCCCCGCCATAGTGGCCGCAAGCCCGGAAGAGCACGTACCTGAAGTAGCCGAATTCGCAAGGGACTACGCGGCCTATTACGAAGCCCACAAAACCGAGGGACTGCACATGCTTGATCCGGCCCCACGCATGGCCGTCTGGAAAGAGAACGGGTGCATCGCCTTCGGCAGCAGTGTCAGGGAATGCGGAATCGTTACCGACATTGCGCGCCATACCCGTCAGGCCATTCAAACCGGTGAATCTCTCGGCGGATGGCAGGCTTTGTCGGAGCAGGAAATTTTTGACCTGGAATACTGGTCGCTCGAACAGGCGAAACTGGGCAAAAGAGGCGCTGCAAAAGAACATCAGGGAAAAATCGCTATCGTCACCGGCGCATGCAGCGGTATCGGTAAAGCCGCATGCGAAGCTCTTGCCCGCGACGGCGCCACCGTGGCGGGAATAGACATCGATCCCGGCGTCGTCGATGCCCTCGAGGGAATGACCGGGATCGTATGCGACGTAACCGATGACAGCGCAATGCAGGCCGCTGTAGATCAGGTGGTGACTACATTCGGCGGCCTCGACATCATCGTTTGCAACGCCGGCATCTTCCAGTCGGGAGAACGCATCGAAGAACAGGACGATGCGGCATGGAACCGGATGCTGGCCGTCAACCTGACCGCCACGCAGCGGTTTATGAAAATCGCGATCCCCTATCTGAAACTGGGCATTCGTCCCTCCATCATCGTGGTTGGATCACGCAACTATGCCGCCCCCGGCCCGGGAGCAGCGGCGTACTCGGTCAGCAAGGCCGGCATTACCCAGTTGGCGCGTGTAGCAGCACTGGAACTGGCCGCCGACGGCGTGCGCGTGAATGTCGTACACCCGGACGCGGTCTTCGACACCGGGGTATGGACCGACGAAGCCCTGGAACGCTCGGCGAAGCGCTATAACATGACGGTGGAGGAATACAAAACCAAAAACCTCCTCAACACGGAAATACGGTCTGCGGATGTGGGACGCCTCATTTCCGTCATGGCCGGCGACGCGTTTCGGGCCACTACAGGCGCTCAGGTACCCATCGACGGGGGCGTGGATCGCGTGATCTAGGGCCTAGGGTCTGTTAACACTATACAGCGATGCTCTGTTCCGTCAGGCACGGCGTCAATCAAGGCGCGAGAAGCGAAGTTTGGTGGTTCCAAATGAGCGACGAGCAACGACGAGTGACGCCGTGACCGGCGGAACCCGAAGGGCGGGGTCTATTTTCCCGCCATGCGGCGTTGCCGCTCGCTTATGTGGCTGGGCCACACTGCGCTCACGGCGCCTGGCCTGGCAGGAAAATAGGCCCCGCAGAGCGCCGCTGTATAGTGTTAACAGATCCTAATCAGGCCCGCCCGAAATCATCCTCCAGCCGAACAACATCGTCCTCAAGACACAGTCCGAGCTGGGTCTCGATGATGATCAGCGGTTCCCGCCCATCGTTTTCGACACGGTGAATATCCCCCTTATCGATAAAAAGCGTATCCCCCGCCACCACGCGCCGCCGGGTCTCATTTAAGGTAAAAAGACCTTCGCCGGAAACAATCACCCAATGTTCCCGGCGGTGCGCATGTTTCTGAAGAGACAGCCGCTTCCCGGGATGCACGATAATGCGTTTGACCCGATACCCCGGTTCGTTCAGGTATGCTTCCCAGCGGCCCCAGGGCCTGTCGTCGGAATCCATCATGTCCCGTTATGCCTCAGGGATACTCCTGCCGAATATCCGCAGTCCGAAAAACAGCACGCCGCCCCCTATCGCCATGCCGATCCACCAGGGCATCCCGAATCCGGCCGGAAGAATACCGAGCAGCATGGCGACAACCCCGACAAACAATGCGTACGGAAGCTGGGTGCGCACGTGATCTATGTGATCGCACCCGGACGCCATGGATGAGAGGATCGTCGTATCCGATATCGGGGAACAATGGTCCCCGCAGACCGCTCCGGTGAGTACGCAGGCCACAGAGGAATAAAGAATGTGATGGTGGTCCCCGCCGGTCAGCCCGTTTATTTCCAGAATGGCCCACACAAGCGGGATCACGAGTGGCATGAGAATACCCATTGCCCCCCAACTGGACCCCGTGGAGAAGGCGGTCAGTGCCGCAAGCACGAAGATTAACAACGGCACGATTCCCGGCGGAAGCGAGTCGCCCAGCACGGAAATAAGGTAATCGGCCGTATAAATTACCGTAGTGATTTCCGAAAGCGCCCAGGCCAATACCAGAATAACACATGCCAGCAACATGGACTTGACGCCGGCGAACCATGCGTTGACGGTCTCGCTCAGCGACAGCGTGCGGCGCCCGAGCGACAACGCCACTGCCGTAATGACGCCGAGCAACGATCCCCACATCAGCGCACCGTACGAATCCGCAGTCCCGATGATATCCCGTAAGGTATCGCCTTCCCCGGTCACATAGAGCCCGCCCAGTACCGACACGACCAGTACGACTATCGGGAGCACGGCATCCATGGCGCGGTATTTCACACCGGCCTTGGGTGCGATGGCCGCAGATTCTCCCTCATCCTGAACAATTTCGGCATTCGGAGAAGACACTTGCCCGGTCAGACGGGCTCTTTGTTCCGCGCGGTACATCGGGCCAAAATCCCGATCGGACGAGGCTACGCAGAACACGAATAAAATGGCGAGGATCGGATAAAAGCTATACGGGATCGATTGCAGGAATACCGAATAGGCCGACTCGGTGAAGCCGTCAAGGTTCTCTATAGCCGCGCCGATCAGACCGACCTCGTAGCCGATCCATGTCGTAACCAGTGCGAGGCAGGCGACGGGCGCTGCCGTGGAATCCACGATATACGCCAGCTTCTCGCGCGAAACCTTGAACCGGTCCGTCACCGAGCGCATCGTGTTGCCGACCACCAGCGTATTGGCGTAATCATCGAAAAAGACAAGCAGACCCAATACCCACGTAGCTAACTGCGCCTTGCGCGGCGAGCGGGTCCGGCGGACAATGCGTTCGACAATGTCCTGCATCCCCCCGTTGCGCGAAATGATGCCCACCATGCCCCCGATCATGAGCGAAAAAAGAATGATGGCGCCATGACCGGGATCGATCAGCGCAGCGAGTACATACACCTGAAACGTATCGAGAAGCCCCGTCCACAATGCCGTGAATCCCATTCCCTTCGCAACCCATGCACCCACCACAAGCCCCAGAAACAGGGCGGGAATGACCTGCCTCAGGATCAGTGCGGCAGCAATGGCAATGAGAGGAGGGATGATAGAAACCCATCCGGGAATGACATGCATTCCGGCCTGCGCGACCACCTGCCCGTTACGCAATAATTCGACCGATATAGACCCTGTCGACGCCACTTCCGCATCACGCAGATATACCTGCCCGTCCCGCGAAGCCTCCAGCGCCCGGGGCGCCGCTTCCCCAATCCGCACAGTGAATACCGCCGCGGAATCGGCGTCTGTCTGAACGCCTTCCACACGCACGTCAAAGGCTTTGCCGCGAAGCATCAGGGAGGGCGCATCCAGAGAATAAGTCTGCGCCTGTACGACGCCGGCCCAGCAGAATACCGCCACAAACACCCATCCCCTTACACAGAAGAGGCGCCGCAGTACCCCGGAAAAACAGCTTCCCTTGCTTCGTTTATTATCCACGGGATTGCCGTTTCTTCCTGCGTTTCTCCTCGATACTGCGCTTGTGCGCTTCATAATTCTCGATCCAGGGCCGGCGCTTGAAATACCCGATCGTCATTTCCCGAACCTTGCCCGAAAGGAAAATCATGGCCAGCAGGTTCGGCAGAATCACGATGCCAAGGAACACATCACCCAGGGTCCAGACCGTCGTCAGGGCCAGCGTGGCGCCTACAAAGTGCATCGCCACAAAGACCGCCTTGTACGGGATTACGCCCTTCTCGCCAAACAGATAATAGGCGCAGCGGTCGCCGTAATAACTCCATGCAATGGCCGTTGAAATTGCGAAAAGCAGCACGCATAGAATAACGATGTATCCCCCCCAATTCCCCAGAGGCGACAGCCCCCGCTGAAAACCGAGTTGCGTCATCGGCGCACCGTTCTCGACGGCATTTCCGTACAGCACCACATACACATCCCCGTCATTCCCGACGGCGTGTTGACTGGCAGGCACCAGGGTCCCGGTAAAAGGCTCGGTATGCGCCGCATCGACAAACAATCGCTCGACGACCACATCGTGCCAGGCAGGTTGCGCCATGCCCGGACCGGTTAGCGGCATCCCGTCACGAATCAGGATTTCCTCCAGAGGATCGGCAGTGGAAAAGGCGCCTGCCCCATCCTGCTGTACATAGCCCATATCGCCCGACGCCAGATCCAGTTCCGTGGGCACCCGGTCACTCCACACACCGGTGATCAGGATGACCAGCGCCGTCATCGTACAAATGACGATGGTGTCGATGAACGGTTCGAGCAAGGCCACAACCCCCTCCGAAACGGGCTCGTCGGTCTTGGCCGCAGAGTGCGCAATGGGCGCCGATCCCTGCCCGGCCTCGTTCGAAAACAGCCCCCGGCGAACACCCCACATGAGCGTAAGGAGAAACGCTCCCGTTCCAACCCCGGCCACCCCGGCGCTTGGATTGAACGCCTCCCGGAAAATGAGTCCCAGTGCAGAGGGAAGCTGGTCTATGTTGATCAGAATGATCAGGAGGGCGCCCAGTACATACACAGCGGCCATTGCGGGGGCAAGGATTCCGGTCACCCGGCCGATACGGCTAATGCCCCCGAGAATGACCATGCCTATGACGGCCGCGGTCAAAATACCCGTAATCCAGGTGGCGACACCAAACTCCGAGGCCATCACATCGGCTACGGTATTGGCCTGTACCGCGTTGCCGGTTAAAAAAGCGGTGATGCCAAGCAGCACGGCAAAGAATCCGGCAAGCGGCTTCCACTTCTTGCCCATTCCCCGTTCGATATAATACATCGGTCCTCCCGCTACCGTGCCCTGCCGGCGGGAAGCATCATCCGCGGGCACCATGTCCCGGTAATTCTGCGCCAGCGTAACTTCCGTGTATTTGGTCGCCATGCCGAGAAAGGCAGTGACCCACATCCAGAAAATCGCTCCGGGACCGCCCCAGTGAATGGCGATGGCCACCCCGGCGATATTCCCAATGCCCACCGTAGCCGAAAGAGCCGTGGTAAGCGCCTGAAAATGGGACACGTCCCCGGGCTCGTCGGGATCGTCGTACTTGCCCGATGTGACGGCAAACCCGTGCCCGAGACGACGCACCTGAATGAACTGCAACCGAAGCGTCAGAAAAACGCCAGTGCCCAGAAGCAGGATGACGACGAGGGGAATCGTCTCGCCCCCGATAGAGGGACCGAATGACCATATGGCGCTTTCCAGTGCGGAAACAACCCGTTCAAAAAAATCCATAATCAAGCCTGCATAAAGGATTGGTAAACGAATGCCCTCTTCTTCACATCTTCCTGTGCAATTCCGAACATAACGGTCTGCGCGTCATGCATGATCCGGAGCAAGGATTTCGGAACAGGGTACGCATATCTTAAAGGGTTTCGGGGTCTACATCCACAATGTGTCTCCCCATAAAACCCAGTGTGCGGGCAGGAAATTGCTTGATCAGGCGATAATTGTGCGTAGCCATCAGCACCGTCATGCCCTGCCGGTGAAGCCCGACAATCAATTTGAGGATGTCGTCAGCGACGTTCGGATCCAGATTTCCGGTGGGTTCGTCGGCCAACAACATCAACGGCTCGTTCACGATGGCCCGGGCAATCGAAACGCGCTGTTGTTCCCCTCCGGATAACTCGTGAGGAAAGTGCTTCTTCTTGTGACTCAGCCCTACCTGCGAAAGCACCTGCATAACGCGCTCCCTGACGGCTCTGCCCCGCTTGCCGATGACATACATAGCAAATGCAACATTCTCATAGACCGTACGATCGGGAAGCAATTGAAAGTCCTGAAACACCACGCCCAGCGAGCGGCGCAAATACGGGATTTTCGTATAACGCATCCGATCTGTCCGGTACTCGCCTATCTGCGCTACACCCGCATCCGGAAACACATCCATGTACAACATCCGCAACAGGGTCGTTTTCCCGCTTCCGGTAGGACCGACCAGGTACGCCATTTCTCCCTGCCGGATCGTCAGGTCAAGGTGCTCGACCACGGTACGGCGATGGCCGTCGGGCAACACGTGCGAGAGCGATATGTCGGAAAGGTGGATCATGTGCGGTTCCTGCACCGCACTATATCGACGGCCAGACGGATAGCGCTCAGCATACTCTCCGAACGCGCTCTTCCTTGACCCGCAATATCGAATGCGGTTCCATGATCCGGGGATGTGCGCACGATCGGCAGGCCTGCGGTATAATTGACGCCATGCTCGAAAGCAAGCGTTTTGAAAGGCGCAAGGCCCTGATCGTGGTACATGGCGAGCACGGCGTCGTACCGGCGCCAGGCGCCTGCCCCAAAGAAGCCGTCCGCAGGATGCGGCCCGGACGCAAGCAGTCCGCCGGCCCGTGCCTCATGGATAGCGGGGCCGACCACCTCGGTTTCTTCCCGGCCAAGCACACCTCCTTCCCCGGCATGGGGATTGAGTCCCAGCACGGCGATTTCCGGGCTCTGTATGCCGAAATCGACACGAAGTGCGGCATGCACCACCCGGATGCCTGCAAGTACGGATTTGCGCGTGACAGCATGCGGCACATCCCGCAGAGGCATATGCGCCGTCACAAGACCGACGCGTAATCCCTCCGCAATCATCATCATCGCATACCGGCTGCAACCGGCAAGCCCGGCAATAAATTCCGTATGGCCCGGATGCATGTACCCGGCCATCGAAATCGCCTCCTTGTGCACAGGGGCTGTCACCACCGCATCCACTTCCCCCGCAATACACATGGCTACGGCGCGTTCGACCGAGCGCATGGCCAGGGCACCCGCTTCCGCAGCCACCTTGCCGAATTCCGGCTCGAATGGTTCGTCCTGCGCTATATCGAGCACGAACAGCCCCTCCGGCGAAATCCGATCAGGCATGGAAGTAACGATCCGGATGTCCGGCAAGCTGTTTCCCATGCGGGCAGCATGTGCACGGAGTACCTGCGCGGAGCCTACGATCACCGGTTGCGCTATCTGCAACCTGTGTGTCTCTCGCACGCTTTTGAGTACGACTTCCGGGCCTATGCCATTGGGATCACCCAAGGTGACGGCGACGCGAGGCCGCTCTAAACGGCCACCCGTTCGGGCGGAAGCATCCGTCGGCGCCTGGACCGGTTCAGCACCCGAAGCCATGTCATGCAGGATCGTATGCGTGCAGAAATTCAACCAGCAGGCGAACCCCGAAGCCGGTGCCCCCCTTGGGACGCCACGGCAGAACATGCTTCAGAAACGACGGACCGGCCAGATCGATATGAATCCACGGGTATTGCGTGAAATGCTCCAGGAACTTGGCCGCCGTAATAGAGCCCGCTTCCCGCCTGCTGCTGATGTTCTGTATGTCCGCCACCTCACTCCTGAGCAATTCGCCGTAATGGGCATACATGGGCATGCGATGCACCAGATCGCCGGTGCGGCGACCCGCCTCTTCCATCGCATGAAGCCGGGCTTCCGAACCCGGCCGATCGTTCGTCATCACTGCGGCCACTTCGGATCCGAGCGCAACCACCTGGGCGCCGGTCAGAGTGGACAACTCGATGACCAGCGGCGGGTTGTATACGGATGCATACGAAAGCGCATCGGCAAGAATCATGCGCCCCTCGGCGTCGGTATTCAGGACCTCGACTGTCTTTCCGGAATGCATCCGAATGACATCCCCCGGTACGTACGCGTCTTCGCCGGGGCGGTTGTCGGTGGCAGGAACCAGGCCGACGACATGCCGGGGAAAATTCAGACGGGCCAGCGCACTCATCGCACCCACCACTGCCGCCGCGCCGGCCATATCGGCCTTCATGTGATCCATCGAATTGTGCGTGGGCTTGAGCGAAAGCCCCCCCGTATCGAACATGACCCCCTTACCCACAAGAACCACGGGAGGCTCGGTCTTCGCATGATCGGGCTTCCAGGTCATGATGGTGAATGTCGGAGGCTCCTGGCTGCCCCGGTTCACAGCAAGCAGCCCCCCCATGCCTTCCCGTTCGATGCGGGTTTTGTCCCACACCTCTGTGGAAAAACCGTGCGCTTTGCCCAGATCCGCAATCATACCGGAAAATGCCGTCGCCGACTTCTCGTCGGGTGAAATGTTCACCAGATCGCGGGCCGTCGCCACCGCTTCCGCAAGGATGCGCCCACGTTCAGCGCCTCCGGACGCCTCCTCCGAGTCCCTGCCGCCAGCGTGTACAACGATTCGTTCCAACGCCGCAACTTCTTTCTTCCCCGGAGCGGTCTTGTACCGGGCGAAGCGATAGGCGGACAGCATATACCCCTCCACCAGCGCCTGGGCAGCACTGGAAGCATCCTCCATACCGGTGGTCGGCAGCGCAAGACCTACCGTGGCCGCACCGCACTTCGCTGCAAGGCCCTCCCCGGCCGCCGCTGCACGGCGCAGTTCCTCCGGCCCCACCTTGCCGGACGGACCCATACCGACCAGACCCAGCCGCTTTGCCTGCCCGGATGGTGCATACACCAACACAGCGGCGCCTGCCGACCCGTCGAAATCCTGCGCTGCGGAGCGGAGCGGAGCGCCCCATTCCGAAGCCAATTCCTCAAGACGAGCGGCGGCGCGGTCCTCGCACACCGGCACAATCAGTACATCGACATCCATGTCCGCAAGCGGAACTGCCGTGACCGAAACATCTACAGAAAACATAATCCCGATTACCGTTTTTTGAACCTGGTTTCAAGATAGGGAAGCAAGGTCGGCATCATCCTCTGAACTCAGCACAACATCGTCCTGATTGCTCGTGGAAGCGCCGATATAACGTGGAGCAACGCGCATCACCTTGTCGCGGGCTTTCTCCAGCGGCTCGAGAAGGAACGCACCCGAGGCATTCTTGTGTCCTCCCCCTCCGAAAGCTCTCGCCCATGTATCCACCGGAATATCGCCCTGGGAGCGAAAACTCATCTTCGTACCCTTTGCCGTTTCCAGAAACAGTACGGCGGCTTCCACGCGATCGATCGACAGTGCAAAATTGACGAAGCCTTCCGTTTCCTCGCTGCTTGCTCCGGTATCTTCCAGCATGCGGGGCGTCACCGTAATGGCGGCAACCCGTCCCCCGCAATACAACCGTACGGTTTCAAGCGCCTGTCCAAGCAGATATAACCCCTCCATGGAACGGTGGTCGAAGATGGCTGCGTGCACAACCCCCGGAACGATCGCTCCCCGCTCTATAATATTCGCCACCATGCGGTGCAGCCTTGGGGTTACGCCCTGGTATCGGAAAGAACCCGTATCCGTCATAATCGCGGTATAGAGCGCCGTAGCAATACGGGCGTCGATCAGATCGGGGTCGCAGGCGGCAATGATCTCATACACGAGTTCGCCGGCTGACGAAGCGGTCGTAGATACGTAACGCATATCGAACCAGTCCTCCGGATGCGTATGGTGGTCGATCAGCACCTTCGTGCCGCGCGCTCCGCGCACCGGACCGGCCAGATTGCCGAGCCGGTTCTCCGCGTTGGTATCAAGTACGAACACCGCTCCTGCCTCGTCAATGCACTGGCGGTGCGCCAAAGACCCGTCAAAAATGCGAATGTCCCGGACACCGGGAAGCCATTCCATGTTCATGGGGGGCGGATCACTGTTCAACACGGTAACCTGCTTTCCCAATTTTGCAAGAAAATCCGCAAAGGCCACTTCCGATCCAAGCGCATCGCCGTCCGGACGAACATGACTCGTCAAAAACAGGCGATCGTGTTTCTCTACGAGGGAAAGTATGTCAGCGGGTGTACCCTGTGTCATGATTCCGATTTCGCGCCCTTGATCCCGCGCAAGCCGGTTTCGGAGAGCAGGTTCACATCGTACGTGCGGATACGCCGGTTTCGGGCACGGTGGCTTTCGAAAGCCAACCCGATCATTCGATGCACAAGCTCTCCAAAGGAAATGCCCGCCGGCTCCCAAAGATAAAATGAGAACGAGCCGGGAATGGTGTTGATTTCGTTGAAATACACGGCGCCGTCGGCTTCGTCAATCATGAAATCAATACGCGCCACCCCTGCGCATCCCAACAGACGAAATACCTGCAATGCCATCGCGCGAATGCGTTCGGCGGTTTTTTCGTCGATCAGCGCGGGTACAATGCGATCCAGGGATGCCATACCGCGCCCCGCCTCCGGCTGTTTGGCGTTCCGTGCGCCACGCTTGGCTGCTTCTCCACCGGGTTCCCCACGCATGTACTTGTCCTGAAAAGTGAGCAACTCTTCGCTGTCGATATGCAGGGGTTGCTCAAGCACGCTCACGATGGCGTTATCCTCCCTGCCAAGCACCGCGCAATTGATTTCCTTCAACTGCTGCACGGCGTGCTCCACGACCAGTTTCCGGTCGTACCGGAATGCATTCTCGATAGCCCGGTCCAGCGTCTTTCGATCCCCGGCCTTCGCGATCCCTATCGAAGATCCGAGACAGGCCGGCTTTACCACCACAGGATATCTCAATTCCCGCTCGCAGTGATCGAGCCAGGCTTCTTCCTGATCCCCCCACTCGGATTCGTGCAGAACCAGAAAATCCACCACGGGAATGTCCTGATCCCGACACAGATACTTGGATAGTGCTTTATCCATGCCGATGGACGATCCGGCAATCCCGCTGCCGGTAAAGGGCACGTTACACATTTCCAGAAATCCCTGTACGCCCCCATCCTCTCCGGAGCCACCGTGCAAGGCAAGAAACGCCACGTCCAACCGGTATGTCCTCGGACGGCGCGCAAACCACCCGGCACGTTTCTGTTCGACGAGAAGAAGCGCATGCGCATCGCCCGGAACGGCATGAACCGGAACGGCTTCACGACGAATGCGCTCAATATCCTGAAACGCCTGGATATCCGCCAGCATGTCCCCGACGAACCAGGCGCCATCCTTGGCTATGTAGACCGGCACAGGTTCGTACAATTCCCGATCCAGCACATGAATCGCCTGCTGCGCTGTGATGACGGATACCTCGTGTTCGGGGGCAACCCCTCCGAAAAGCACCCCGACACGGATCTTGTGAGCACTCGGATCCATGCCGGTTATTCTGTAGTGTCCGTCGGCACGAACTGCTTTCTATGATAGATGGCCCAGGGGCGCCCTACCATCTCACTGCCCGTAAACGGCGTGTTGCGGCTCTTCGAACGGATATGCCGCGACTCGAACGTCCAGCGCGTCGTAGCGTCGAACACCGTCAGATTGGCCTCTTCTCCTTCGGCAACGACAGGAAGAGACAAACCAAGAATACGCCGGGGGGCCACTGTGATTTTCTGTACGGCTTCGGCAACCGTCAACACACCCGGCGCAATGAGTTCCCGGCCAATCAGGCCCCAGGCCGTTTCGAGGCCGAGAATGCCAAACGGGGCCGCAAGGAATTCCACCTCCTTCTCAAAGGGGGCATGCGGAGCATGGTCCGTACAGATCACGTCGATTGTGCCGTCCCGAAGCCCCTCCTTGAGGCCCTCCACATCCGCTGCCGTGCGTAAAGGGGGATGCATCTTGACTTCCGTACTGAAACCGGTCGATTCAACGGCTTCGTCGGTCAGAGCAACGTGGTGGGTGCACACCTCCGCGGTAACCCGAATGCCGCGCTTCTTCGCCTGGCGCACGAGATCGACAGCCTGCGCCGTGGAAATATGCGCCACATGCACATGCCCCCCTGTGAACTCGGCCAGCAGAATGTCGCGGGCAATCATCACCTCTTCCGCAAGAGAAGGAATACCGGGAACGCCAAGCCGGGTCGCCACCTCTCCCTCATGCATGTGTCCGTCTGCATTGAGCGTAAGGTCTTCCATATGGTTAATGACCGGCTTCCCGAACGAGGAACTGTATTCGAGTGCGCGCCGCATCAATCCGGTATGCTGTACCGGCGAACCGTCATCGCTGAAAGCAACTGCCCCGCCAGCAATCAAATCTCCCATTTCGGCCAGCGTCTCCCCTTTGCGATCTTTCGACACACAGGCAATGGGATGCACATCCACCGGGGTTCCCGCGGCACGCTCAATAATGAACTCCACCACATCGCGCGTGTGGATGGGAGGAGATGTATTGGGCATACATGCCACAGCGGTAAATCCGCCGGACGCCGCGGCGCGGCATCCGGTAACAATCGTCTCCTTATGCTCGTAGCCGGGTTCCCGAAAATGGACATGCATGTCCATCCAGCCCGGAGAGACAATCTTGCCGGAACAATCGTAGACAGGAACATCCTTCGCAGCAAGGTCTGCCCCCATGGATGCGATCCGGCCATCCCTGACCAACACGTCGGCAGTTTCCTCTGATCCGGTTTCCGGATCAAGCACAGTGCCTCCCTTGAGAAGAAGATCGGGTGTCTTCATGCGGCGAGTCTTACAGGTTGTCTGCGATGTAATCCGTGATGAGCGTGTACAGGTGCAGGCGGGTCATTCCCCCGTAAATTCCGTGATTCCGGCCAGGATACATCATAAGGTCGAACTGTTTGCCGGCTTGCTGCAGCGCATCCGCCATCTGGACGGTGTTCTGAAAATGCACATTGTCATCAAGATCGCCGTGTATAATCAACAGATCCTGGTTGTCTCTCAACCGGTCTGCCCATGTTACAGGCGCACTGTTCCGATAACCCTGCTCGTTGCGTTGCGGAGTGGACATATACCGCTCCGTGTAGATCGTGTCGTACTGGCGCCAGCTGGTCACCGGAGCCACGGAAACGCCCAGTTCAAACGTGTCCGGCCCATCTTCATACAGCATCGACATAAGGGTCATAAAACCGCCATAGCTCCATCCCCACATGCCCGTGCGTTCCCCATCGATATATGGTAACGCACTGAAATGCTTCGCCGAAGCGATCTGATCCTCCGCCTCGAGGATCCCCAGTCTTTCATACGTCGCGCTCTTGAAGCCCTTGCTGCGTCCTCCTGTACCGCGGTTGTCCACACTGGCAATAATCATGTCGTATTCCTCTACAAGATACGCATGCCAGAGATACCGGCTGCCGCCCCATGTATTTCGCACCGTCTGCGACCCGGGCCCCCCGTATACATACAACAGAAGCGGGTACTGCCGCGATGCATCGAAATCCGTGGGCTTGAGCATCCAGGCGTTCAGCATGGTTCCATCGCTCCCGGGCGCTTCGATAAACTCAGGCTCCGGAAGATTGTACGCAGCAAGCCGTTCCCGCAAGGCTGCATTATCCTCAAGCACCTTGACAAGCGTACCGTCGGCCTGGTGAAGTGTGGCGGAAAGCGGCATTCGCACGTTTGTGAACCGGTCGATGTAGTACCGCAGATCGGGCGACATATCAATGCTGTGGCTGCCCGAACGCTCCGTAATCCGGACCGGTGCGGCATCCGAATCCCCGAACGAAACGCGGTATAGCTGGCGCTCCAGCGGCGAAGCCTCCGTGGCGGTAAAAAAGATGGCGTCCCGGTCGAGAGCAATACCGTGAAAACTGGTTACGTTCCAGGCGCCATGGGTCAACTGCCGCACGAATGTACCATCGTTTTCGTAGAGATACAGATGGCGGTACCCGTCCCGCTCGCTCATCCATACGAAGTGCCTGTCGTCGTCAAGGTACGTAATCGTTCCCCCGGCCAGATCCCCGAAACTTGTCTCTACATCGATCCACGTATCGTTCTCCTCTCGAAGCACAAGACGGGTAGACATATCCTCCGGAGAGCCATAGAGCACATCCACCCGATTCTGCTCCCGATTGAGGCGGAAAAACCATACGTAAGACATACCATCCACCTCGGGAGTCCAGCCGAGGCTTGGGATATATTCCGGGTCGTCTTCCCCGGTCCGCCACGTTCCCGTATCAAAGAACCGGCGCTCCCCCGACATCACATCCACCACGCCGACACGTATTTCGCTGTTGGCCTCACCGGCTTTCGGATACCGAAACCGTTCAATTTCCGGATACTGTGCACGCAGGTCCGCCATAGCGAACTCCCGCGTGTCCGATTCGTCGAGTTGCACATAGGCAATCCGGGCTCCGTCAGGCGACCATGCCCATCCGTCCCGTAATCCGAATTCCTCCTCGTACACCCAGTCGGATGTGCCGTTGATTATCCTGCCGGGCGCCCCGTCGTCGGTAAGCCGGCGTTCCGACATATCGGCCAGATCGACGACAAACAAATCCCGGTTTCGCACAAACGCCACACGGCGTCCGTCCGGGCTGAACTTGGCGAACATCTGGAACCCGTCTTCGCGGCGTGCAATGGGAGTCAGCTCCTGCGCCGCCAGGTCGTAGAGGTAATAATAGCCTTTCGTATTGTATCGCCATACCTGTTCCGAATCGGTATATATCAGCATGGCGGACCCGTCGGGGCTGTATGCATACCCGTCGATTCCGACGGTACGCTCCGCATCCGGGGCGTACAATGTCTCGCCGTCCACAAGGAATTCGCGCTGTTCCGTTTCAAGGTCGTACCGTATAAGATGCGCCACCTCGCCATCCTGTTCGACAAATGTCACGACCGGCCCCTCCCCGGCCCACTTTCCTCCTTGAAACGATGCGGAAACAAACATTCCGGAAGCGTGAATGTCTTCCAGCGTGAGCATGGGCGTTTCGGTCTCCTGCGCCACCGCCGCCGCCGGTAACAGCGCCGCAAACAAGCATATCGAAATGGATCTGTACATGATGTTGATATCCGGATGGATCGTGCGAGTTCGTTGAACGTCCCGTTGCATACCACGAAAATGACCCCGTGACGCCGTAGTCCGTAAATTATCCATGCGAGCGCCAAAATGCGACAATAGATATGTATCCGGTGTGAGATTGCGATTATATTGCGCGTCGCCACGAATCCGAAACCACTATCCTGCTCCGATCTTGCCCCGGCCTCTTATCAAAGAAAATGCTTCCGTTCCCGGGCTCCGCGAAACCGATGTATTGTATTCGCAAACAAGAGCCCATGTTCATCTGGATCGACTGAAGCACAACACAGCCGTTCTTCGCAAATACGCCGGGAAAGCCCCGCTGATGGCCATCGTGAAATCAGATGCATATGGCCATGGCATCCTGCATGCCGCCCGCACACTGGCCCAGGATGGCGTACGCTGGTTTGGCGTGGCTACAACCGCTGAGGGCCTGCGCCTGCGCGAAGGCGGCATCGAGGAGCGTATTCTGGTCCTTACCGGACCGCCTCTCGAGCACCTGCATGTCCTGCCCGAACACGAACTCGAGGTCACTGTTTCCTCGCCTGCGATCGCGGACGCCGTGCTCGAATGCGCCACCCACACGTTTCGCGTACATGTCAAGGTGGACACGGGTATGGGACGCATCGGCATAACTCCCGGGCAAGCCGAGCGGATCGTAACCCGTCTCGATCGCGCGCCGAACGTAAAAATCGCCGGCCTGTGGACGCACCTCGCCACAGCCTACAGTGACGCCGGGTTTGCGTACGAGCAATTGGAACGCTTCGATCATGTAGTCAGGAAGATTGGAGATGCTGCGCAAACCATACACGCCACGGCTACGGGCAGCATCCTCAGATTCCCCGAAGCGACCGCCTGGGATCGATCCCTGGCGCGCGCAGGAATCGGGTTCTACGGATATACGGGATTCGCAGAGGATTACGGACTACGCGCGGCGATGACCCTCTACTCGAAAGTTATCCACCTGAAAAAAGTCGAAGCCGGTACGAACATATCCTATGGACGTACGTGGACCACGGATCGTACTACATCCATCGCAACCGTCGGAGCAGGATATGCAGACGGCTATCCGAGAATTCTTGGCAACCGGGCCTTTGTGACCATTCGGGGGGAAAGATACCCGGTGGTGGGAACGGTATGTATGAACCTGTTCATGGTCGATACGGGACCGGAGCACAATATCGCCGTGGGGGATGACGTGATACTTTTCGGAGCGGAGGGAAAACCCGGCAAGAACGAACCCGACGCCGCGAACCTGGCCACATGGGCCGAAACCATCTCGCATGAAATACTGGTTGGCGTCCCGGCCCATGTGCCGCGAATATACTTTCACTGAGTCGCCATCCGACTCCGTATGCGCGTTTCATTGCCGAATTTGACGTATATTTCCAGAATGTGGTATTTCAGAACTACTCGGGCTACTTAGGGCGCATCAACCGGTATGAATACACCTGCAGATCCTTCGGACATCACTATTCTCGTCGTGGATGACGAGGAAGACGTGGTGGAAATGGTATCCCATTTCCTGGAAGAGGCAAAATACAAGGTAAAGAAAGCCTACGATGGCGAAGAGGCCCTTGCCAAAGCGACACCCGGCACGAATGTCATCCTGCTCGACATCATGCTGCCGAAACTCGACGGCATCGAGGTGTGCAAGCAACTGCGTTCGCGTATTTCCACAGAAACGATCCCGATCATTTTCCTGACGGCCAAAACGGAAGAAGAAGATCAGATCAGGGGGCTCATGGCCGGAGGAGACAATTATCTCATGAAACCGGTCTCCTCGGAAGTGATTCTGGCGCACGTAAAAACAGCGCTCCGGCTGTCGGGCATCCGGGAACGAAGATTTATCGAGATCAACAATCTCAAGATCTACGAGGACGAGCACCGCGCCACGATTGCAAACCAGGACATCGGCCTTACCGAAACCGAGTTCAGCCTGTTGCTGTACCTTGTTCGCCACCCTCTCAAGGCATTCAGCCGCAAACAGTTACTCGAAACAATCTGGGAGGATGCCATGATGGTTACGGAGCGCACGGTGGATGCACACATCAAGAACCTGCGTGAAAAACTCGGCGATTTCGCCCGGCACATTCAGACGGTACGGGGCGTCGGTTATCGTTTCTCACAGGAGGCCGAGGAAGTCGGGTAATCCGGCGCAGTGCAGCGTTTCAGGGCCGCGCCGGAACAGCAGGGTGCGGCAGCAATGAGGGTTTACCGGACTCAGGTCCGGCTTCATCAACAAGATTTCCGGGTCCATGGGCTTGCTGAAGCGACTCACTGATCTCATCATTCCCAGGCGAGCCTCAACGCAAACGTGGATGATTCTCACGTTTACCTTGTTCGTAGGACCGCCCGTCGTGGTCGTAGGAGTCTATGTTGCTTTCGCAATGCAAGGCCAGGCACAGGAACTGGCCCGCAGTACGCTGCTCCGCTATGCCGAACGAATTGCCGACCGTCTCGAAGAAACCGACTCCACGGACACGCAACGCGCAATGATTTCAGAGGTCAGTGCGCTGGCGGATCTGCGCATCGATATCATGCCGGCCCAGGCAGCCCTGCGCCATGCGGATGTCTCCACACAAGTCCGGATTCTTCCGGAAGAAAGCCCTTCCCGGGCCGATCCGGTCCGTTTCGTCGAGCGCTCCGACGCCGACGGTCGAATCGTGCTGTATGCTCTGCTTTTCCACGAACCCACCGGTCTGATCGTATCCGTGGGACAACCGGAATCACCGCTGGTATCCATGTTCCGCAATATGCGTACAACGCTTGTCGTGAGCATGGCCCTCATACTGCTCCTTGCGCTGGCGGGGAGTTGGGTCGCCACCAACAAAATCACAACGCCCCTCCAGGCCCTCAACAACTCGGCCAGACGGATTGCGGAAGGCAATCCGGGCGAAAACATCGAGGTGGATTCCCGTGCTGCCGAGTTTCGCGTCCTTGCGATGAGCCTGAACCGCATGTCCGCCGGTTTCCAGAGACAAATCAATGAACTGCAGACTCTGACACAACTGCAAAACGAATTCATCGGAAATGTGGGCCATGAAGTACGTAACCCGACGTTTGCCGTAAGCGGATACCTCGAAGCGCTTGGCAGCGATTCGCTGACCCCCGAAAAACGCCGGCGCTATGCCGAAAAGGGGCTTGCGAATCTGCACCGGCTCCAAACCCTTTTCAGCGACCTTATCGAGATTGCCCGGCTCGAATACCGGGAAGACCTCATCAACCCGGCCCCCTTCGAATTGTCCGAACTGCTCCGCGAAATCGGCGATACCCTGGATTCGAAAGTAAAGGAAAAGGAACTGCATCTCGAACTGGAGAATCCTATCGAGTATGTATATGCCGACCGGAATCGCATCCGGCAGGTTCTGACAAATCTGATCGAGAACGCCATTTCCTACACCGACGAAGGTACTGTTCGGTGCCGTTTCCGGCGACGGCTCGACAAAGTGCGCATTGAGATAATCGATACGGGTCGCGGTATCGAGGAACATCATCTCGACAGAGTGTTCGAGCGGTTTTACCGTGTCGATCCGGACCGGGCGCGCCAAAGCGGGGGTTCGGGCCTGGGACTCAGCATCGTTCATCAGATCCTGCGTGCGCACAACGAACCTGTCTACGTGGAGAGCACGTTCGGTCGAGGCTCCCGTTTCTGGTTCGAGTTGCCGCTCGCCAACCCCGCGTAACCCTGTTTTCTGGAAATCCCGATCCCTTCTTCGTATTTTCAAAATGATGTGTCCTGGAGCGTTCTTATGGCGAAAATGAAGGATCAACATCGAAAAAAGAGCCGCTCGGATCGGGAAGCGCTTCTTCGTCCCGATCCCGGCCATGGCAATGGGCATACTTCCGAAGCGATTATACCGGGTATAGCCTATGCAGAAGAGTTGCATGTAGACACGCTGACCGCCAGCGATTTCGACGGAAAGCAGCTCCGTGAGGCGTACCGTACAATGCTACTGGCAAGACGGCTCGATGAAAAGATGTTGACCCTGCTCAAGCAGGGCAAGGGTTTCTTTCACGCAGGATGTGCCGGCCATGAAGCCGCTCAAGCGGCCATCGGCATGTATGTACAGCCCGGACACGACTGGTTCTGTATGTACTACCGGGACCTGTGCATCTCTCTTGCTGTCGGCATGACCGCGCGGGATACCTTGCTCGCTCATCTTGCCAAGGCCGACGACCCGAGTTCCGGCGGACGGCAAATGTCCCAGCATTACGGCGTACGGGAACTCAACATTCTGGCAGCGTCATCTTCCGTGGGCTCACAGTTCCTTCCCGCGCTTGGATTTGCTATGGCCGTGCAGCGCCGGGGCGAAGACGCTTTCGTGTATGTATCCGCCGGAGAAGGGGCTACATCCCAAGGCGCTTTTCACGAGGCGCTGAACTGGGCCTCCCGCATCAAGGCGCCCATGCTCTTTTTTATTCAGGACAACAAATTCGCTATCTCGGTACCGGTCGAAGATCAGATAGCCGGGGGTACCCCGTACAAATTGGCTGCGGGATACGAGGGGCTGAAGCGCATCCGGGTTGACGGAACGGATTTTTTCAAAATGGCGGCAGCGTCCAAGCATGCCATCGAACACATCCGGACCGGACAGGGACCGGTATGCCTTGTAACCGATGTGGTTCGTCTTTTCCCCCACTCCTCATCCGATAACCATGCCAAATACCGCTCTTCCGAAGAATTGTCGGAAGCCCAGGAAATCGATCCGCTCCTGTTAATGGAAATGACCCTCATCGAGGAAGGCGTCCTGGATGCGCATTCGGTCGAGGAAATGGAGCAAGAGATCCGCAAGGAACTCGAAGAAGCCGCTGCGTGGGCGCTGGAGCAAAGTGATCCCACACCGGAAAGCGCGACCCGCTATGTCTTGTTCGAAGGAGACCCCGGCATCGACTACGAGGCCTCGGAGCCAACCGGTGATCCGATGGTCATGGTGGATGCCGTCAATGCCGCCCTGAAGGAAGAGATGGCGCGGGACGAACAGGTTATCGTTTACGGCGAAGACGTAGCCGGCGAAAAAGGCGGCGTGTTCAAGGCAACCCGCGATCTGACAGATTTGTTTGGACCCGATCGCTGTTTCAACTCGCCGCTGGCCGAAGCATCCGTGGTGGGCACTGCAATGGGATTGGCTGCGTCCGGCTACAAGCCGGTGGTGGAAATACAGTTCGCCGATTACATCTGGCCGGCCATGCAGCACATCCGTAATCAGGTGGCCTCGCTTCGGTACCGGTCGAACAACAAATGGAGTTGCCCCATGGTCATCCGTGTGCCGTGCGGCGGGTATATCCACGGAGGCTTATACCACTCCCAGAACATCGAGGCCATGTTCGCGCACTTCCCCGGCCTCAAGGTGGCCATGCCCTCCATTGCTTCTGACGCGAAGGGCTTGTTGAAGACAGCCATCCGAAGCCAGGACCCCATTCTGTTCCTCGAACACAAGGCGTTGTATCGTCTGGCCGCCGCGCGCACCCCTGTAGCGGACGAAAACGGCTACCTTCCTTTCGGCAAGGCGCGCGTAGCACGCGAAGGCAGCGATCTGACCATCGTTACCTGGGGAATGATCGTCCACAAAGCTACGCACGCCGCGAACCGGCTGGAGCGGGAAGACGATGTTTCCGTGGAAATCATCGATATCCGGACCATGCTTCCGCTGGACATGGAAACGATTCTCGCCTCGGTCAAAAAAACGAACCGTGCATTGATCGCCTACGAAGACCATGAATTCATGGGTTTCGGTGCGGAAATCGCTGCAAGGATCGCGGACGAAGCCTTTGCCTTGCTGGACGCACCGGTGCGGCGTCTGGCCGGCGAATTCACCTTCATTCCTTTTTCAGGCCCCCTCGAAAAAGCGGTCCTGCCTCAGGATGAGGACATTTACACCGCCGCAAGAGGGCTGCTGGATTATTAGGCCCTAAAAGATACTCGGAGGGCAAACGCACGGGCGTTTCTACACGGCGGAAAGCCCGGCGTCAAGATCGGCGACCAGATCTGCCTCCTCCTCCACACCCACCGAGAGCCGCATCAGGGAATCGGTGATCCCGAACGCCTCCCGCTCTTCCCGGGAAAGGAAGGCATGCGTCATCGTGGCCGGGTGTTCAATCAGGCTTTCCACTCCCCCAAGGCTCTCCGCCAGCGAAACGATGCGCAGGCCCGCCATCATGCGAACGGCCTCTTCCTTTCGATCGTTCGCCAGCGAAAACGACAGCATCCCTCCGAAATCCCGCATCTGTTTGCGGGCCGTTTCGTAGCCCGGATCATCCGGCAAGCCCGGATAATGCACCCGGCCCACTTTCGGGTGGTCCTGGAGAAAGGCTGCAATCGCACGAGCATTCCGGCAATGCCGCTCCATGCGCAGATGCAGTGTTTTGGTGCTGCGCAGCACCAGGAAGCAATCCAGGGGCGCAGGGGAAGCGCCCGAAGCTTTCACCTGAAACCGGAGGCTTTCGGCCCATGCGTCGTCGTTCGTCAGCACCGCACCGCCGATAACATCGGAATGCCCCCCAAGGTACTTGGTGGTGGAATGCAGAGACATATCCGCCCCGAGAGCCAACGGCTGCTGAAGAAACGGTGAGGCAAACGTATTGTCCACGGCCACATCGATCCCCGAAGCATGAGCTATTTCGGATACGGCCGCAATATCCACCACCCGCATCAACGGGTTCGTGGGCGTCTCGATCCATACCAGTTTCGTTTCCGGCCGCACGGCAGCCTCTACGGCCTGCAGGTCGGTCATATCCACAAAACTGAAGGCCAGGCCGTAGGGCTCGAACACTTCCCGAAAAAGACGAATCGTGCCGGCATAGATATCAGCCATACCCAGTACATGATCGCCGGGCCGAAGCCGCTTCAACATAGCATCGAGGGCAGCCATGCCTGAAGCAAAGCAAACGCCGTGCGCCGCGCCTTCCAACGCAGCAAGATTTTCCTCGAGGGCCGTACGCGTCGGGTTGGAGGCACGCCCATATTCGTATCCCCGGTGCTCTGCCGGGGCCTCCTGCACGAATGTCGAGGTCTGGTACACGGGGGTCATGATCGCACCCGTGACAGGGTCCGGCTTCTGCCCCGCATGAACGGCCAGGGTGCCGAATCCCCGGGACGGTCTGGTGTGGTTCGCCATAGAAATTTTGTAAAAAGAAAGAACCCGAACCTGAAATTCAGGTCCGGGCTCCGTGCGTTTCGGAAAAAGATGCGGGAAGGTCAGTCGCCGTATCCCGCACACTCGGTAACCGCTTCCACCTGATCCATCTGGTTCGTCTGCACATACGAGGTGTATAGCGCCTGACAGATGCCTGTCGGGTCGGCGCCCTCGGCTTCTACAAGGCCCTTGGCTATCTCGAGAGACGGAATCGCCGCGCCAAACAGATCGCTGCGTTCCTGCGCCAGGGCGTCCATTTCGCTCTCGCGCGCGGAAATCTCATCATCCTCAAGATCATCCCGTTCCTCCCTCAGGGCATCGTCCATCCCGCTGATCTGCTCAGCCAACTTGACCGCCTTGTTGATATAGGCTGCTCCGAGGTTGTAATGCGCATTCGCATAGTCGGGGCTGACTTCTGCAGCACGGCCGAGATAGTGAATCGCGTCGTCGAACTGTTCCGCTTCAAGCAACAGAGAGCCGTAATTGTACAAGAGCACCTCGTTATTGGGGTCCTGATCCACAGCCGCCTGATACTCCGTCATCGCTTGTTCAGCCTGACCTGTCTGTACATACAGATTCAGAAGTTGGGATTGAATATCGGAATTCTCGGGATACAACTCCGCCGCCTGACTAAACACTCCCATAGCCTTTTCCGTATCGCCCTGGCGATTGTAAATATCCCCGAGGAAAAGGAAAGTGTTGCTCTGCGTATCGCCCTTTTCGATAGCTGTTTCGAGCGGGGCAACGGCTTCCTCCTCCATGCCGACGTTCAGGAAAGCGAACGCCTGGTTGACATAGGGGCCGGAGGAATCAGGCATGATTTCGGAGGCAAGTCCGAAATAATCCGCCGCTGTTCTGAATTCGTCGCGGTTCTCCGAGGCCCGGTTGAACGCCTGGATACCTTTACGGAATACATCGGCATACGCCATGGTCCGGGAACGCGAGATAGAATTATCCAGGCCGGGATCGGCTGCCAGCGCCAAATCGTACGCGTCAAGCATTTCATGAATCAGGCCTATGTACTCTGCATGATCGGGAGTCTGCGCGGACTGCGCCAGAAGAACCTGGCCTTTCAATTCATGGGCCTCCGCATTATCGGGGTTACGCGCAAGTGCTTCGGCAATGTTCTCAAGCGCCCGGTCGTAATCCTGATTGCGGAGATCCAGTTTGGCGCCCTCAACGTTCGGGTCGCTGGAACATCCGGGGGCCATCCACAGGAAAGCACCCACGATGCAGGCAAGAAGGACAGCAGTTTTTGTTCGTTTCATGGGACCGTACGGTCAGTTCGCAACACTGGTTTGGACGGGATATAACGTAGAGTGTAGAATGTACGATCTTTATTCGCCTCATACAACCACTTTACATCGGGATGTGGAAACCGGGCAGGGGGATAACGGATCAAACCCGGAGGGCTACGGTTTGACCTGTCGCACCGTATGATTTCGGTGGCGGATCGACCTTGCAACCGGCCGCATCCGGAGCCTCAAGGTCGCCCCTGGGCGGTAACGCGTCCTGCTTTCGCATAATGCCTGTCCCCAAACCCGTCCTCATAGACACCGATCCCGGCCTGGACGATCTGCTTGCGCTCGTGCTGGCGCTGCGTTCGCCGGTACTGGACGTACGGGCGATCACGGTCGTAGCCGGCAATGTTTCGGTCGATGCCTGCACGGCGAATGCCCTGCGCATCCTCGAAGCTGTAGAAGTCGCTCCGCCGCCTGTTTTCAGGGGATGCGCCAAGCCGCTCAGCCCGGCCGTAACGCGAGCCGAGCATGTACACGGGGGGGATGGCATTGGCGGGGTCTCGGAAGCCTGGCCCGTGCAGCATCTGCAAATCGAGAGCGCCCATGCCGCGGACGCTATTCTGGATCTGGCCCGGCGTCACCCGGGAGAAATCACCCTGATTGCCCTCGGGCCGCTCACGAATGTAGCCATGGCTCTTGAGCAGGACCCTGCGGCGCTGGCAAACATCCGCGAAATCGTGGTCATGGGCGGCTCCGGCGACGGGCGGGGCAACGTGACGTCTCGCGCCGAATTCAACTTCTACTCCGATCCGTATGCAGCCCGTGCAGTAATCCGCTCCGGCCTGCCCGTCACGGTGGTCGGGTTGAATGTGACGGAAAAAACACTCCTTTCCCGTGCCCGCTTTCATGAGCGTCTTGCATCCATGGAAGAAGGCAAACTGCGCCGGTTTCTTTTCGATGCAACCAGGGCGTACTTTGATTGCGCCCTGCAGCAACGCGGACACGATGCTTGTCCCCTGCACGATCCGCTTGCCATGGGCGCCGCCATGGATCCGAGCCTGATCCGTACGCAAAGAATGGTTTGCGACGTGGTGGACAAACAGGGACCGGACAGGGGCATGATGACCGCAGAGCCGACAGACGGCACATCGGACGCACCCACCGTGCAGGTGGCCATGGAAGTGGCCGTCGAACGGTTCCTGGAGCTCTTTCTGGAAGGGGTATGTGGATAAAGCAGAAATCGGCCTGCAAATCCCCGGGCCATGGCGTTTTGTACAGGCCCTAACTGAAGTCCCTCCCCAGAATGACCGCGAGGATGATCGCCAGCACCGCCGCCGGAGCCACATAGCGGATGAAAAATCGCCATGCTCCGTAACGGAACCAGCCGGGCTGGTTACCATCCACCAGTTCGTCTTCCGTAGCCTTGCGCGTCATGAACCAGCCTGCTGCAATCGCTATCCCCAATCCGCCGGTAGGCAGCATCCAGTTCGAGACGAAGTGGTCGGCGATGCTGAACCAGCCTGTCTTCCCGAAGGCTGCCATCGTCGAAATAACCGGCGTGGAACCGAACGACAGGGCCGCAAAGATCGTGAACACGAAGATGGCGGCGCCCGACACGACCACGGCCTTCTGGCGTTTCATGCCGCGTTCATCAATCAGAAAACTGGTTTCCACCTCCATCAGCGAGATGGTGGAGGTCAGCGCAGCCAGCGCCACCAGCACATAGAACAACGGCCCCAGCACGGTTCCAAAGGGCATTGCGGTATAAAACAATTCGGGGAGCGAAATGAAGAGCATACCGACCGTGGACTTGCCCACTTCCTCGCTCAATCCGGCCACCGAGAAAATCACCGAGAACATGATGATCGTAGCGACCAGCGCAATCAGCGTGTCGAAGGCGACAATGGCTCCCGCAGACTTTACAATGGATTGTTTGCGCGAAATATAGGAGCCGTACGCAACCATGGTGCCCATACCCAACGAAAGGGTAAAGAACGAATGGCCAAGCGCCTCGAGCACGCCGCTCCACTCGAGTTCGCCGAATCGGGGTTCGAAAATAAACTTCAGGGCCTCGCCTGAACCGCTCATGCCAAGCGCGCTGACGAGAAGCAGAATGAGGATGGCGAAAAGGACAGGTAGCAGAACTTTCGCCACGCGCTCGATCCCCTTCTGCACCCCGAAATACACCACGGCGACCGTGGCAATGCTGAACGCAAGCGAAAGCATGAGTTGGAGCCCTGCATCGCCGACCTGCGCGCCAAAGAGATCCCCGGTCGAAAGATCCGCGGGAAAACCGCCGAATGTCCACCCGAGGGATTTCCAGAAATAGAAAAGCGACCAACCGGCAATCACCGTGTAATAACTCAACAAAATGAACCCGCACAACACGCCCCATCCGCCCACAAGCTTCCATGCCGGACCGCCCACGTCCCTGAGCGCCCCTACGATGCTTTTCTGACTCCGGCGGCCTATGAGCAACTCGGCCATCATGATGGGAAGCCCCACCGCCAGAATGCACACAAGGTACACGAGGACAAAAGCGCCGCCGTTGTTCTCCCACGTGATGAAAGGAAATTTCCAGAGGTTGCCAAGTCCAATGGCGCTGCCGGTAGCGGCCAGCACAAGGCCGAGATTCGAACTCCAGACGTCGCGTTTTTGTGTTTCCATGGGGGTTGCTCAGAACTTGCACGTAAAGGCCGGACGGAATGCAAACAAAGGATACGCCATCGCACTGCGCCTATCAAGTGGCAAACATGAAACGCAAGCCTGTCCGGCTACAGACCGGAATGGGTCCGGCGCAAAGCGAACCTTGATATTGAAAAACCGCAGCGAACGGATGCAGCAGGCGTCTACTCGCCAATCTCCCGGATCCGGAGATTGCGGAACCATACGTCGTCGCTATGATCCTGCAACACGATATGTCCGACGCGGCGGTCGGCAAACCCCTCGATATCGGCATACTTGCTGGCGGCAAGGAGCGAATCGAAGCGCGGACTGTCCATGTCGTACTCGACCACCATGGCGCCGTTCAGCCAATGCTCCCCATGCATCCCCTCAAACACGATGCGGCTCTCGTTCCACTCCCCGACCGGCTTCAGGGCCTTGGCCTCCCCTGCCGGAATCATGTCGTACAGTGCTCCGCTCCGGTGGGAAGGCAATGCGCCATCGGGATGCCGATCGTCATCCAGCACCTGGTATTCGAATCCGAGCGCCGCATACCTCGGCACATGGGAGGTGGACAATTCCTCGGAGACGTTATACTTGACCCCGCTGTTCGCCCCTTCGGCCACCTTCCACTCGAAGGCGAATTCGAAATCCCCGAATGTCTCCGTCGTCATAAGGTCGCCGCCCAAAAGCGGCTGGCCGTCCTCGGCCACCGGAACGGTCCCTGAAGCCACCTTGCGGATGGTTCCGTCCTCCACTTGCCAATGGCCTTCGGGAACCGCATCGCGGCCAAGCCCGATCCATCCATTCAGGGTTTCCCCATCGAAAAGCGGGCGCCAATCATCCGGGGATATGTCAGAGGAGGAAGCTTCGTCAGCATATCGCCCGGCGCCGGGAGGGTCTGCGTCCGCACCGGAGCAAGCGGAAAGACCGAAGGCAAGAACCAGCAAAGTCCCAAACACCGGAAAGGTATGCGGTGGGAGGACATGCCGGGTTGTCGTAGCAGGAATCCGAAGGGTACGTGACATGATGAAGAATGGATTGGTTACGGATGCCGGCGAATCCATGCGCCGCAGCGTGCAATCTACTTTCCCTGATAGCCATACACAAGGCATAAAATCGCCTCGCGGATGTATGGCCTTCCTTTCCGGAAAACGCCCGGTTCGAGCAAACCGCGAAGCGGTCAAGTACCCAGCAGCGGCAGGTGTTTCACGCGATGATACGTCAGGGTTTTCGATCCTGGATGTATCGACCGTTACTTCCATTGCGTGTCTGATTCCTGTATTAAACGACGATCCCGGTTTAGAACCCGAATACCTGGGGAAGCCACAAGCTGAGTTCCGGTACGTACGTAACGATCATAAGCGACACGATCATGGCGATGTAAAGCGGCATGAGCGGTCGGATCACCCGGGTAATGGGTACGCCCGCCACGCCGCACCCCACGAACAGCACCGTGCCCACGGGCGGCGTGCATATGCCTACGCAGAGATTCAGGACAATGACGATGCCAAAATGAACGGGGTCCATGCCAAGCGCCGTCACGATGGGCAGAAAAATGGGCGTGAAGATGAGCACCGCCGGCGTGATATCCATGAATGTGCCCACGCAAAGCAGCACCAGATTTATGATCAGAAGAATCATGATCGGGCTGTCACTGAGCGCCACAAGAGTCGTGGCCACGTTCTGGGGAATGTTTTCGTAGGACATCGCCCAGGATAGCCCCATCGACGTGCCTACCAGCAGCATCACGATGGCGGTCGTGGAGGCGGACTGCAGCAAAATGGACGGCAGATCCTTCAGGGACACCTCCCGGTACAGAAGGGCCAGCACCAAGGCATAGACCACGGCCACAGCGGACGCTTCGGTCGCTGTGAAGATGCCTGCCACGATGCCGCCGATCACCACGAAGAGAAGAAAAAGACTCGGAAGCGCATCGAGAAATTTGCGGACGGCGACCCCCACGCGCACCCGGTCCGAACGGGCGTACCTCCTTCGCCAGGCGATGACGCCGGCCACCACCATGAGTGTGATTCCCACCAGAATACCGGGAAGGTAGCCGGCAAGAAAAAGCGCGGCGATGGACGCCCCGCCGCTCGCCAGCGAATACACGATGAGAATATTGCTGGGCGGGATAATCAGTCCGGTGGTCGCCGCCGTAATGTTCACGGCGGCGCCGTAGCCCGTGTCGTACCCTTCCTCTTTCATGCGCGGGGCCATGACACCGCCCACGGCAGAGGCTGCCGCCACCGACGAACCGGAAATGGCCCCGAAAAACATGGCCGCCACGATATTCACATGGGCGAGCGCTCCGGGCAGCATACCCACCAGACTCTTGGCGAAATCGATCAACCGGCGGGCGATCCCTCCCCGGTTCATGATCTGTCCTGCAAGAATAAAGAAGGGTATGGCGAGCAGGGCAAAACTGTCGAGCCCCGTGGCCATACGCTGGGCGGCGGTCGTCAGGGCCGGGCCGGGATGGATACTCAGGAGCAAGGTACACACGGTCGCTACCCCGATGCTGAACGCTACGGGCACGCCGATGAGAAGCAGCGCCAGGAATACCACCACGAGTATGAACACGCCCGCCAGTTCCATGCTTCAGTCGATGGTGTATTCGGTCTGGGAATGCCCTGCATCGGCGGTGCCTGACGCATCCGCTTCGGGAGACGTCCTGCCGCGTACGCGGTCCATGATCGAAACCACTGCATAAAACGCAATCACCGCACCGCTCAGCGGGATCGCCAGATACACATAGCCCAACCGAACGCCCAGCGCAGCAGATGTCTGATCCATGAGCAACGTCAGGCTCATGAGACGAATTCCGCCGATCACCATTGCAAACACGGCGAACAGCAGCACGATGGCGTCGATAAAAAATTCGAGGGCGCGGCGCCTGCGCCCGTGCAATGCGCTCGGCAGCAGGTCAATAGCAAGGTGCAGTTTCTTTCCTGCGGCGTATCCCGCGCCGATCAACCCGATCCAGATCAGGAGATAGCGCGCCAATTCTTCGGTCCATGCGCTGGGATCGTTAAGCACCCATCGTGTAAACACCTGCCACAGCACGTTGACAATGGCAAGCGCCATCAGCGCAACCAGGAACCACGCAAGGTTTTTGTCCACGATGCGGCGCAGCGTATCCACTACCGGACCTCCCGGATGCGTTCAATCAGCGAATGGATGACCGGATCGTCCCGGTACGCCTCATACATGGAGGCAACCCCCTCCGCAAAGGGAGTAATATCCGGCTCGATGATCTCAACGCCCGCCTCGCGCACCGCCGCCAGCGACTCATTCACGGATTCGGCCCAAAGGGCACGCTGACGGACCGCCGATTCGAGCGCGGCTTCCTGGAGCCACTCCCGTTGCTGCTCCGTGAGATCATTCCAGAGCGTCATACTGACCAGCACCACATCGGGCACGGCGGTGTGCGCATCCAGCGTGTAATACTTGCACACTTCATAATGTCCGGACAGGTAAAACGATGGCGGATTGTTCTCCGCGCCGTCCACCACGCCCTGCTGAAGCGCTGTGTACAGTTCGCCCCATGCGATCGGCGTAGGCGAACCGCCCAGTGCCTGCACCATGCGCATGGCAACCGGGCTTTCCTGCACCCGGATCTTGAGTCCCTGCAAATCGGCAGGTGTCTGCACCGGCTGCGTCTTCGTGTAGAAACTGCGCGTGCCGGCGTCGTAGTAGGTCAGGCCGCGCAGCCCGAATTCCTGCCCGCTGGCAAGAATATCCTGCCCTACTTCGCTGTCCCAGAACACATCGAAACGATGTCGTTCGTCCCGGAAGAGATACGGCAGCCCCAGCACCTGGTACTCCGGAACGAATCCTTCCAGCGCCGCCGATGACACCTTGGTCATGCCCACGCTGCCGATCTGCAGGAGCTCCAGCAGTTCGCGCTCGGTGCCAAGTTGCTGGCTGGGGTATACATCCACCCGCATTGTCGAATCGGACTTTGCGGCAAGGTGCTCGCCGAGATACACCATGGCCTGATGCACGGAATGCGACGCGTCGAGGCCGTGGCCCATTTTGATGACGACCACATCGGAGCCAGAAGTACACGCCGACAGACATAGCGCCGCAGTCAGGCACAACGTTTTTCCAAATCGCACGGGTTCGAATCGTAAACGAGTGATGCAGTATCTTTTGGGGTCGTACCGCCGACACACCCTGCAAGTGGCTTCCCGAAAGTACGGCATACTTGAGATACAAACAGACCCGCTCTCCCCATTTTTTTGCATCCCGTCCATGTCCCGAAATTTCTTTCCCGCCATCCTGTTGCTTGCGGCAGCTATGAGCGCCGCTGCCTGCGGCGAAGCACCCGCCCCCACCGACCCGACCAACTTCGTGATTCTCGTGGCAGACGATATGGGATGGGAGGACGCCTCGCCCTACGGCCATCCTTTTATCCGGACGCCGAACCTCCAGCGGCTGGCCGACCACGGCATGCGCTTCGACTATGCCTTCGTCACTACCAGCTCATGCAGCCCCAGCCGGGCTTCCATCCTGACCGGAAAATACCCGCACCAGACCGGCGCCGAACAATTGCACTGGCCTTTACCTGAAGACCAGACTACGTTTGTAGACCTTCTTCGAGAGGCCGGATACTGGACCGCATCGGCAGGCAAATGGCATCTGGGGGATGCCGCCGTAGCGCGATTCGATCTGGTTATCCAAGGGGGCGGGGAACGCACGACCGAAGAAGCGAGCGAAAACGAACTCATGCCGGGTGGAGGATACGCCAGCGGCGCCGGGGCATGGGTGGACGCCCTGAAGCAGCGGCCCGAAGGCCGGCCCTTCCTTGCATGGCTTTCTTCGTTCGATCCCCATCGCCCCTACCAGGAGGGCATCCTCGATACTCCCCATGCCCTTGAGGATGTGGTCGTCCCTGCCTATCTACCCGACACGCCGGAAGTGCGAAAGGACCTCGCATTGTACTATGACGAAATTGCCCGGCTGGATCACTATGTCGGCAGCGTGCTGGACGAACTGGACCGGCAGCAGGTCGCGGAAAACACGTTCGTACTGTTCATAAGCGACAACGGAGCTCCGTTTCCCCGCGCAAAGACCACGGTATACGACAGCGGCGTCCGCACCCCGTGGATCGTGCGTTTTCCGACCGGGGTGAAGGCCGGCTCCACAACGGCCAGCCTGGTGAGCACCGTGGACCTTGCGCCCACGCTTCTGGACCTGGCCGGCATAGAAAGCCCCTTCTCGTTCGAGGGAGAAAGCATCGTGCCCATCCTTAACGACCCGTCCGCTGTGGTACGCGATCACATCTTTGCCGAGAGAAACTGGCACGACTTCGACGACCGCGTGCGCGCCGTACGCGACAGCCGCTACAAGTATATCCGGAACTTCTACACGGACATTCCCAACGGCCCGCCTGCCGACGCCATCCGGGGGGACACTTTTCAGAAAATGCGGGCGCTCCGGGATGAAGGAAGCCTGACCCCGCATCAGCACATTGTGTTCGATACTCCCCGCCCGGAAGAAGAATTGTATCTCGTCGCAGACGACCCGCAGGAACTGTACGATGTGTCACAGGACTCCGCGCACGCCGAAGCCCTCGAGCGCCTGCGCGGCGTGCTGGGAGCATGGCAGGAGGCAACGGGCGACACAAGTCCGGCAGCACGCACTCCGGACGAATACGACCGGGAAACCGGAGACGCCCTTCCGAATCGCACCTTCCAGCGCATGCCGCCCGGAAAGGAAAACACCCTGGAGAATCCGGAGAACGCACTCGAATGACCCCCCACGTAAAAAGCCGATTCCCCCACGCCCCGCAACCCGCAACCATCAGGTAGCACCGGCTTTCAACCGGACACGTCGGACCAGGGGCAAGCGCCCCTTGTGAGGCACATCGAACGAAACGTAATCTACTCGTCGAAGGTGGGAAACAACGCCCGGAGTTCTTCCTCGCTGGGTTGGCGTCCGTACTCGGAAATCTCGAACGCTTCGGCGTAGACGATCGCGCGACCCTTCTCCTCGCCGTACAATTCGATGAGCCGGTCGCGGTACTTGTCGGCCACGGCAGCGCTGCGGGTTTTCATATAGTCCAGAATGAATTCAGTGCGTTCCTCCGGATCCTCCGGGACGTTCGGCAGATACCGCCCCTGCCAGGAATCCGCGTCGGAAAACTGGGAAGGCATGGCGCGGATACAATCCCACTTCGCTTCCGCCGCCTCGTCGATGCCTACCACCAGGTCCGGCTGGAACGGATAGGGCTTTTGGAAGCCGTCATACAGATACAGGAAAATGGGATTACGGTCCACGCCAAGCGTCAGGGCCTCGAAAAACGGCGCGACCACGGTTACGGCGGCATCGTCCACGAGCTCGCCTGTGTAACGATGATCCGGATGGTAATCGTATCGCCGGTGCGCCATTACAATATCCGCATCCCATTCGCGAATGGATCGCACGACCTTCCTACGGTTCTCCAGCGTCGGCATGAGCTCCCCGTCGTGAATATCGTAGACTTCCGTCGTAATCCCGAAAATATCCGCGCAGACGGACACCTCGGCTTCGCGCCGCTGCGCAAGCGGGCCGCCTGATTGTTCGAAATGGCCTATATCGCCGTTGGTCGTGGACACGAACTTCACGGCGGCGCCTTCCTGCGCCCAGAGATACGCCACGCCGCCGGCTTTCAGTTCGGCATCGTCGGGATGCGCTCCGAAAGCGATGACGCGTAAGGGTTCAGCCGATTGCGCATGGGCCGATACGACGGCAAAAAACAGGATCAGGAAAAAAGAGACAGTGTAGCGCATAGGTACGGGTAGAGATCGTTTGTGCAACGGGGACGGGATTTTCGAGCGCTTACCCGAGGATGTCGTCGAGGTACGCGTAGCTCGCAGCAATGCTTGCCACCGGATCGTCGCCGGGTCGGTCGTGCTCGACAATGCCGTAGTGCAATCCGGCCTGCTCTGCCTTGGCAAAAATGGCCGGGAAGTCGATGCGCCCCGCACCCACGTTGGCGAGCTCTCCCTCCTCGTCGATGTCCTTCAGGTGCCACAGGGGAAAGCGTCCGGGATGGCGCTCGAAATACGCAAGCGGGTCCTTTCCGGCATGTTCGATCCAGGCCAGATCGAGTTCCATGACCACGAGTTGCGGATCCGTTTCATCGAGTAGCACATCGTAGGGCAGGACGCCGTCCAGTTCCTCGAATTCGAAGCCGTGGTTGTGGTAGCCGAACCGGACGCCGGCCTCCTTGCATTTCTCGCCAAGCTCGTTGAATGCGGCGGCGGCTGTCTTGTAGGCGTCGAGGTCAGCCCGCATGGCCGTAGGCAGCGCGGGCACGACGACATATTCCATGCCCAGCGTAACCGCCCCTTCGATAATGGTGTCCGGATTTTCCTGCACCATAGGCATACCGAAGTGTCCGGAACGCGCCTTGAGGCCCAGATCGTCGAGGATTTTCCGGACATCGGCAGGCGTGTGCCCGTAATAGCCCGCAAACTCGAGGTTCTTGTAGCCTACTCCGGCAATCTGTTCAAGTGTCCCGGCGAAATCGTCACCGAGGATGCTGCGCAGCGTATACAATTGCACGCCAATGTGCGAGAGATGACCGTCGGCGGCGGAAGCAAGCGCAGGGTAGCCTGCGCGGCTCCATGCGAGTCCGCCGGCTACGAGCGCGCCGGTGCGTTGCAAAAAGGAACGTCTGTCCATGACAGGTAAGTGCTTTGATTGGGAGAGATTAAGGGATCGCTTGCATAACGTACGGAAAAAATTCATTCTCTCAAGGATACTCTGGTTAACTTTGTTTGCGGAGATTGGCCTAATTTCGATGCAGTTTCCCTGCCCGAGGCCATGCCGGCAATCCGGAGCTCGGCGCCCCCAATCCATTGCGCAACACGATGTCTTCCCTGCTGAACCGCCTCGAACGGTACTTCGATCTGCCCGCCCTCGGCACGTCGGTGCGGACAGAGGTCCTCGCCGGCACAACGACCTTCCTGGCGATGAGCTACATCATCGCCGTCAACCCCGCCATTCTCGCCGACGCCGGTATCCCTCCGGCAGCCGCAGCATTCGCGACCTGCCTGATGAGCGGACTCGGCACGATCGCCATGGGATTGTGGGCCCGTCTGCCGCTCGCGGTGGCACCCGGCATGGGGCTGAACGCGTTCTTTACCTACACGGTCGTGCAGGGTATGGGCCTCGGTTGGCAGGAGGCGCTCGGGGTCGTATTTCTTTCAGGAGTGGTTTTCGTGCTGCTTACCGTCGTGGGCGTACGGCAGGCCATCGTGCGCATGATGCCCCGCGAACTGCTTCCCGCCATCGGGGCAGGCATCGGACTTTTTCTGATGATGATCGGCCTGAATAACGCCGGGCTGATTCAGGCGCATCCGGCCACGCTCGTAACGCGCGGCGACCTGACTTCGCCGCAGGCTCTCCTGGCGATCGGAACGTTGTTTCTGATTGCAACACTGCTGTCGCGAGGCATACGGGCCGGCATCCTGATCGGTATCGTCGTAGCCACGCTGGCAGCCATCCCGCTGGGCATGCTTGGAGGAGGAGGCGCCCAGGAAGGCGGCGCACTGGATGCACTCTTTGCGCTCGACCTGCAGGGCGCCTTGTCCATCGGACTGCTGGATATCGTTTTCGCCATGCTTTTCGTGGATTTCTTCGATTCCCTCGGCACCGTGATCGGGCTGATCAAAAAAGCAGGGCTCGAAAACACCAAAGGAGAGGTACCCCGTCTCGGACGCATGCTGGGGGTAGACGGGGCAGCGACGATAGGGGGCGCGCTGACCGGCACATCCACGGTGACCACCTATATCGAAAGCGCCGCGGGAATCGCCGCCGGCGGACGATCCGGCTTGACGGCCGTCGTCACCGGCGTATTGTTTCTCATCGCCCTGCCGGCCGCATTCTTTGCGACCTCCATTCCGGCAGCGGTCGTGGCGGCGGCCCTGATCATCATTGGCGCCACCACGGTTGGGCTGGCGCGAGAAATCAACTGGGATAACATCGACACGGCGGTCCCCGCGATCCTGATCATGGCGGGCATGCCGCTCACGTTCAGCATTGCGGATGGGCTGGCGATGGGACTGATCGCCTTTTCCGCCCTCAAGATATTGCGGGGGCGCGCAGGCCAGGTTTCCTGGCTGGTGCATGTGCTCGCGGCCCTTTTCCTCCTGCGCTACGTATTCCTGGCCTAACGGCAAGAAGACATGCCGCACACGGTGTACATCTCAGAACAAATACCTGATTTGCAAACCATGTGCGGCTCTCCGTGGAATGATCCGGCTACAGTTCCCAGCCTTCCCGGTACGTACGACGTGAAGAAACATCGGCGTTCGTAAACGTCATGTTCTCCGAATCCCAGAGCAGACGCGTGGCCGGATTCTGCACGGCGGCGATACCCAGCGCTGTCGTCTCCGCAAGGCTGGCTGCTTCGCTGAACGATCCGCGCGAGGGCTCCTTCGTACGCACGGCTTCGGTCCACTCGTCGTCCTGATTCATCTCGCGGACATCCTCTTCCTCGATATTCATGGACGTCATCCGATGCTCCGGAAGCAATCGCGGATTCTCTCCCCGAAAGCCGCAAAGGATTTTGCCATTCGAGCCCACGAACAACATGCCCTCGCCCGGAAGTTGTCCATCAGCCATGAACAATTCCTCCGGAGTCTGCGGTTTCATGGAGCCGCTATACCAGTAGACATCCACTTCGGGGCGATCTTCCGTGCGGGGATGCCGAAAATGAATCTGGCTGGCGCTCGGAAAAGCGACCGGCGAATAATGACGCGTCTGGCATACCAAGTCATCACCCAGAATAACGCTCTTGCTGGTGTATGCTTCCACCATGTCCGGCGCCCCTAACTTAAGGAAACGATGCGGCTGCCACAGACTGTAATTGCCCATGTCGCCGAGGCACCCTGCGCCGTAGTTGTACCAGCCCCGGTACAGCGTGTGCGCCAGAAGCGGATGGTACTGCTGATGCGGGATGGGCCCCTGCCACAGGTCCCAGTTTAACCCGTCGGGAATCGCCACCTGCTCCTGGGGATAATCAGGCCATGCCTGGGGCCATACGGGCCGATTGGTCCAGTTATGCACTTCAAGGACATGCCCTATGGCGCCGATTTCCAGCCAGGCCTTCAGGCGCCCGTGATTTTCCGGCGCACTGTAGGCCAACAGGTGCGTCACGGCGCCGGTTTCCTTTTCCGTCTCGAGAACACGGCGCACTTCATGCGGCGAAAGCCCGACCGGCTTGTGCATGATGACCGCCTTCCCCGCCTTCATGGCGGCAATGGAAATGTGTGCATGGAGGTGATCCGGCACAATAACGACCACAGCGTCCGCGTCGTCTTCAGCGGCAAGCATCTCCCGGTAATCCTCGTACGTGCGCACCCCATCGGAATCGCCGGACTCGGCATAGTACGTGTCAATAACGAGCTTGGCATAATCGCGGCCGCCGCGCGTGCCCGTATCTCCCTCGCCCCAGGAATCATCCTGCAGCAACCGGCGGATACTGCGCCGCGTGCCGAACCGGCCCCAATCCACATAATCCTGCGTATCGCGGTTGGGATCGGTGACGCTCGTGATCCGGACGTCGTCGCGCTGCATCGTACCACCGTTCAACTGACGAAGCGCCTGGGTACCGGCGCCAATCTGCGCAATGTTGATTTTGTCGCTGGGGGCTACAAAGCCCGCACCGCCCAGTACATGACGAGGAACTACAGAGAGAGCCGAGGCCGCCGCCATGCCCCCGATAAATTTTCTGCGTGAGAAACCCTTTTTCGATCCTTCCATCAGCGTGTTGCGTCTTCGTGAGTAGTTGACCGGGATGAGTACATCTTCCCGTGGCTATAGAGGCTATCGCACCTGCAATACCACCGCGCCTGTGTATTCCTTTTGAAGGTACAAATTTTTCATTTGCTATCAAGCCTTGTGTGATGCCGTGCCAAAATGCGCACCTCGGCAGTCCCTGACCGCATCGCTTTCCCGATCCGAATCGGCGTGCGCAACCCCTGCGCCGCGTCTTGCGATCAGATAAAAACATATGCTATCTTTGTTGCGGAAACTTCCTTGCCGTGACCGGGACCACCCGCCTTGTTCGCTTCAAAACGACCGCGTCTTTCCATCGCCGCCGGCGCCGCATGGCTGCTGGCGATTCTGATGTACGCATCAGGGTGTTCGCCCGCAGATCCAATGTCCGCCGCGGGCTGCGTCGACGAAGGCCGAACACTGAATCTCGGCTTCTACGCTTTCTTCGCGCCCGTCAGTTACAGCGCCGACGAGAATCCGGAATCGCCCGGTTTCGGCGATCACCGCGGCTACGAAGCAGATCTGGTCACCGCGCTGGAAACCATGAATGAGACCAATCTGTCATTCGACCGCTACCCTGTCGCCGAGTGGGGCGGGATCTGGCTGAAACCCTCCGCGACAGGCTACGATATGGCGGGCGGAGGAATCACGATCCTCGAATCGCGAACGAAGGATGAGACCGGAAGCAAAGTGGTCGAATTCACTGCCGGACACATCACATTCCGGCAATCGTTGCTGGTGCGGTCGGAAGACGCCGATCGCATCGCCGCCTACGCCGATCTGACGAACGAAATCCGCGTCGGCGCATTACCGGCGACAACCGGCGAATTCAGGCTGCTGCAAATCACCGGTCTGATAAACTCCGACGGCGTACTGGTCGAAGGGACACAGATCGAAACGCCCGACGGTATCCTGACGGCCGACGGAACGGCGGACTACACCATCTCAGCCGGGTATGTCTCGCCTGCGCTGCGTCTTCGAAGCCATCTACATCCGCCTGCTGCTTCCATGCCGCAGATCGTCTACCTCGGCGAATTGACGGGAGAAACCGAACTGCTGAATGCGCTTCGCGACGGCGATATCGATGCAATCGCCCGCGGCGAAATCGGCAACCGCGACGCCAGCAGTATCTCCGACGGAACGTTCGCTGTTACAGCGCTCGACACTGCGATCGAATTGGGCGGTTTCACGCTCAGCGTCAACGACGCTCCGTTGCGTGCATGCATCGACGAAAGAATCGACTGGCTGACCGACAGTATGCAGATCGGTTATGCCCAATGGCGCGAAGATCCTTCCGTCTTCATGCAACGCGCCCGGCTCTGGAACGAGAGATCCGATTCCTTCTGACTTGCGCTCCGACTCAGTCCATGCGCGTCAATCCACCAGCGCCTGGTAGACAAGCGCCCGGATACGCTGGTGGTCGTCAAGACCCTGGGCAGGAATAACCTGCGTCATATACGAAACGACCAGTTCCTCCGCCGGATCGACCCAGTACGTGGAGTGATAGGCCCCTCCCCACCAGTACGCTCCCGGAGAACCCGGCAATCCGCTCCATCCAAGCTCCTCGATAACGCCGAAACCGAGACCAAACCCGCTGCCTCCGTCTCCCTTCCATGCATCGCGTACATGATCAACCGTCATCAATTGGACCGTCTTGGGCGACAGAATACGGGCCCCGCCCAGTATGCCTCCCCGCCGGAGCGCCTCCAGAAAGCGGGCATAGTCTCCCGGCGTGGAAACCAGACCGGCGCCCCCGGAAAAACTCTTTCGCGGCCCCTCGAGGTACATGCCCTGGCCGACCATGTGACCCGGATCCGGCGCGCGAACCATCCCGTCCGCTTCCGTCAGCGAGTACACCACAGCGAGCCGGTCCGCTTTTTCCGGAGGCACGTAGAAATGCGTATCCGCCATGCCCAGCGGCTCGAATATTTCGACCCGCAGAAATTCGTCCAGCGGCATGCCGGAAGCCCGCTCGATAACCACGCCCAGAATGTCCGTGGCGTAGCCGTACGCTAATTGCCCGCCCGGTTGGGCGTCCATGGGCAAATCCGCCATGCGCTCGACCGTTGCGGCGATCGGTTCGTCGCGGTCCGCAAAATACCAGCCCTGAATACCCGCCTCTACCCAGCGCTCGGCGGCGGGGCCCCAACCGTATCCGATACCGGCGGTGTGGGTAAGCAGATCGCGCACAGTGATTTTGCGCTTGGCAGGAACTATCTCATAGCCCCCTTCCTCTTTCTCCACGGCCACCGTGGTGCTGTCGAATTCGGGAATAAAATCGCTCAGGTCCTGATCGATCAGCAAGCGTCCCTGCTCCTGCAAAATCATCACGCCCACGGAAATGACCGCCTTGGTCTGCGAAGCGATACGAAAAAGATCGGTGACATCGAGCGGTTCTTCCGCCTCACGGTCCCGGTAGCCGAATGCCCTGGCATAGACGACATGCCCGCGCCGGCCTATTACCAGTGCGGCGCCCGGTAGCCGTTCTTGCTCGACGTACTGTTCGAGTGCCGCATCGATGCGTGCAAGCCGTTCCGAAGAAACGCCCGCATCCTCCGGGGTGGCCGGTGCAAAAGACTGGGAGAAAGCCTGCGTCGCCGCGGGCGCACAGAAGAGCAACGCTGCAAGCAACACAAGTACAGCGCGGAAGCAGAGCAGCGATCCCATGGATTCGATCCAGGTGATCTTGCCGTTGCTTCTGTAATGATCCGGGGTTGCGTTCCGGATATCCACGGCGTCGTACGGTTTCATTATATCAATGTTGAGCGGGAGCTCCGGTCATAGGGCGGCTGTATCCCTGTTCCCGGTACCGGGCGAGCAAGGCGGATAGCCTTTCGACGACTTCCGGATGCTCCGCATACAGATTGTTCGTCTCGCCCGGATCATCTCCAAGGTGGTATAACTGCCCCGGCGGATCTCCCGGGCCCGGCTCGACGGATACCGGCTGTGTGAAACCGCCCGACCCAAGTCCTTCGATCAGCTTCCAGGAGCCCTGCCGGATAGCGAATGTGCCGTTAACCGAGTGATGCACGGTGGCCTCGCGGATGGGTCCTTCCAGAGATTCACCCAGCAGCACGGGCGTCAGATTGTAGCTGTCTTCACCTGCATCGTCGGGAAGCATCTGCCCGGTAACGGAGGCGAACGTCGCCATCAGATCGACGAGCGAGATCAGTTCATGGCTCACCGAGCCTGCTTCGATCCTGCCCGGCCAGCGGGCGACAAAGGGCACGCGGTGCCCGCCTTCGTAAATGTCCGCCTTCATCCCGCGCCAGTCAAGATTCGCCCGGTGGTCGAACATTTCGATTTCGTACGGAAGCCAGTGGGCGCCATTGTCGCTGGTGAACACGACCAGCGTATTTTCCGCGACGCCCGCCTCGTCGAGTGCGTTGAGGATATCCCCCACGCCGGCATCCACTTGCACCGCGAAATCGCCGTAGGTTCCGGCGCCGCTGCTCCCCAGGAACGGCTCGGTCGGCAGCCAGGGCGTATGCGGTGCGGAGAAGGGAACGTACAGAAAAAACGGCTTGTCGCCCGCCTGCATCACATATTCCACGGACTTCTCGACGGTACGGGGCAGCACATCCACATGCCGGAAATCCGGCGCAATGCCGCCTCCCCGGTAAAAATCTTCCTTGCAACAGGGCCGGGAAGCCTCTATGGAATCCGTGGGCAATTGCTCGACCCGGTCGTTCTCGAACCAGACATACGGTTCGAAGTCAAGCGACGACGGAATGCCGAAGTAATAATCGAATCCCAGGGAAACCGGCCCCGGACGAAGTGGCTGGGCATAGTCGGTCCGTTCGGCGTCTCCCAGCCCCAGGTGCCATTTGCCGATGCCTGCCGTTGCATAACCGGCTTGTCGCAGCATCCCGGGAAGCGTCAGGCGGGTCGTGTCGATCAGGTTCGGAGAATACCCCACCAGCACGCCTCTTTTCAGATGGGTCCGCCAAGCGTATCGTCCGGTAAGCAATCCGTAGCGCGTGGGCGTACATACGGCGGACGGCGAATGGGCGTCCGTGAAACGCATACCCTCCGCCGCCAGCCGGTCGATGTGCGGCGTCGGAACCTTCGAATCCGGATTCGAGGCGCCCGGATCGCCGTATCCCATATCGTCTGCAAGGATGACTACAATGTTGGGCAGCGGAGCCGCTTGTTCGGAACCGCCGCAGGCCGCCCACACGACCGCCAGCGCACACAGTGCAAAGCCGGAAAAGAGAAAACGAATAGCACGCATGATGGGAAAAATACAGCCTCAGTGAATACTCTGAGGAAGATACGACCAACCTGCCTTATTTGACCAGCGTCATCGTGCGGGCCACGATCTCCTCCCCGACCTGTAAGCGGTACACGTACGAACCACTCGGCAAATCACCCCCGTCGAACCGCACTGTGTGATGGCCCGCAGGCCGGGAACCGTCGACGAGTACCGCCACTTCCTGCCCGAGCAGATCGTACACCACAAGACGGACTTTACCGGCCTGCGGCAAGGCATACCGTATCGTCGTCTCCGGATTGAACGGATTGGGGTAGTTACCTGTAAGCTTCACTTCAGCGGGCAATTCCTCGCTCTCTGCGCTTACGCCTACCGATAAGGACGGCGGCGCAAGAACGAATAACCCGTCATCCATACTGGAAACCACAATGATTCCGCTCTTGAAAAAGGGATAACTGCTCCAGGAGCCTATAAAGCCTGGTAGATCCGATTGAGGATAGACATCGAAATAAGCCACTTCGCGGATGTCGTCGGGCGACAACGCACCGTCGTAGGAAATATCCATGACGCGCAATCCGGCCTGATAGTTCGCTTCGTACAACTTGCCTTCATGGATGTACAGGTTATGATCTATGGCAGGGGTCGGCCCATGCCAAGCGCCCACAGGAGCAGGGTCGTCCAGCTTCTGCACATCGAAGATCAGGGTTCGGGTCGAATCAGCATAGCCATGGCCTTCGTCCAGTTCGTCGTTCACGAAGAGATAGCGGTGATCTTCCGTCAGCCACCCCTGATGCGTGTAGCCAATGCGCGGATATTCGAACAGACCCAGTTCTTCGGGCGAAGCCGGGTCCGTCACATCCGTAATGGCTCCGCCCGCCTCGTCAAAACTGATGCAAATATCTTTCCCGGCGTATCTTGTATCCGGCCCTCTGTATCGAACGCATTGCGCATCGTGCGTATACCCCCGTCCCCGCGACGGGGTGTAGCACCCTGCGAACGCGGGCTGCGCCGGATCGTTCATGTCCACGATATGCGGCCCCGCGCCGCAGGCAAAGCCACCCGGCGCCTCATGATCACCCTGTATGCCCACGATATATACATGATCCGATATATCGTTGACCACTACATTATGCGCCGAACGGATGGCGTCGTACAGGGCGGTAGGCCCGAAGGTTGCCGGAGGATTCGTCACATCCCGGAGTTGCGAAAGATCGAACGCCTGCATCCCGTGTGCGCCAGCGGCGTCGGCTACAATCACGGCATGATCGTTCACCACCTTTACGTCGCGCCAGGAACTGGACCAGGCATCGGGTGTCTTCGGCAACATACCGACGAACAAGGGATTCTCCGGATCGCTCAGGTCGAAGAACGCAACGCCGTCGACCCGGCCAAGCAGCGCGTATTCGACATCCGTAACGGGATCGGTCCAGCCCCAGATATCATTGAAGCAGTATCCTGAACGAGGGCATGGAAATCCCTCCATCTCCTCCCGGGGTACGAAGGCCAGCAAATCCAGGTCCTTGCAGGGATACCCGGCGGCTTCTCCGTCCACACAAGGCACCCGCCCTGTAATGCGCACCGTTCGGGAAACTCCGTCGTGCGCGTCATCCACGCTCACCGACGCGGCCTTGCCATCCCCGGCCTGCTGCTGCAAAAATCGACCCGAAGAAGCCTCTGCATTAGAAACGACGAACAGAAATAGAAGACCGGCAAAAGCGTACCGTGCAAAACGGACGGAACAACCGGAAAAAATATTCCCCCCTACCGCTTTCGCGAAGATTCCGGGGGAGTGGAGCCCTTTAATCGTGTAAGATAGAGGCCGGGAAACGTTTACGGTATACCGCATGCGTGCGTTATGCATTTTGCCTCCCCGTTTTTTGTCAGCGCGCGGGAAAAAACTCTGGTGAATACCCCGGAAAAGAACGGCCAACCACCTATTTGACCAGCGCCATCGTGCGGGCCACGATCTCCTCCCCGACCTGTAAGCGGTACACGTACGAACCACTCGGCAAATCACCCCCGTCGAACCGTACCGTGTGATGGCCCGCGGGCCGGGAACCGTCGACAAGCACCGCCACTTCCTGCCCGAGCAAATCGTACACTGCAAGACGCACCTTACTGCTCTGCGGCAATGCATAGCGTATCATCGTCTCTGGATTGAACGGATTGGGATAATTGCCGAGAAGCGCCACTTCCGCGGGTAATTCCTCACTCTCTGCGCTTACGCCTACCGATAAGGACGGCGGCGCAAGAATAAATAACCCGTCATTCATGCTGGAAACCGCAATGATTCCGCTTTCAAAATAGGGATAACTGCTCCAGGAGCCTGCAAAGTTTGGCCTGTTCGATTGAGGAAGCACATCGAAATACGCCACTTCGCGGATCGCGTCGAGCGACAACTCGCCGTCGTAGGAAATATCCATGACGCGCAATCCGGCCGTATAGTTTGCTTCGTACAATTTATCCCCGCGGATATACAGGTTATGATCTATGGCAGTGGTCGGCCCATGCCAGACACCCACAAAAACGGGATCATCCAACTCCTGCACATCGAAGATCATGGTTCGAGTCCTGGCGCCATCATCCTCATCCAGTTCGTCGTTTACGAAAAGATAGCGGTGGTCTTCCGTCAGCCATCCCTGGTGCGTGTAGGCGAAATTCGGGTATCCGAACACACCGAGTTCTTCAGGCGAAGCCGGATTCGTCACATCCGTAATGGCACCGCCCGTCTCATCGGAACTGAAGCAAATGTCTTTCCCTTGATGTCTCGTATCCGGTCCGCTGTATCGAACGCATTGCGCATCGTGCGTGTAACTACCGGCTGTAATACCTCTCACGGAGGAATGGTAGCACCCTGCGAACGTGGGCTGCGCCGGATCGCTCATGTCCACGATATGCGGGCCCGCACCACATGGAAATCCGGACGGTGTCTGCTGAGCGCCCTGTATACCCACGATATATACATGATCCGTCTCATCGTGGACCACCACATTATGCGCCGGACCGAAGGCGTCGTACAGGGCGGTAGGCTCGAAGGTCGCCGGAGCATCCGTTACATCCCGAAGTTGCGAAAGATCGAACACCTGCATACCATGCGGGCCGACAAAATCGGCCACAATAACGGCATGATCGTTCACAACCTTTACGTCGCGCCACCAACTGGCCTGGCTACCGGGCGTCATCGGCAACATTCCGACGAACGAGGGATTTTCGGGATCGCTCAAGTCGAAGAATGCGACGCCGTCGACCCGGGCGAGCAGTGCATACTCTATCCTCGTCACCGGATCAGTCCAGCCCCAAATGTCACTGAAGCAGTCCGCCGGATCAGGGCATGGAAATCCCGTCATATCCTCTCGCGGGACTACGGCCAGCAAATCCATGTCCTTGCAGGGATACCCGGCGGCTTCTCCATCCACACAAGGCACCCGTCCTGTAATGCGCACCGTTCGGGAAACTCCATCATGGGCGTCTTCCACTTCCACATTAGCGGACGCGGCTTTTCCATCCCCGGCCTGCTGCTGGAAGAATCGAGCCGAAGAAGCCTCTGTGGGAGAAACGACGAACAGAAGCACAAGGCTGGTAAGAGCATACCCTGCGAAACGAACAGAAAGCTCGGAAAAAACATTCCCCCTTATCGCTTTCGTGAAGATTCCGGGGGAGCGGAGCACTGGAGCCGCACAAGGGAGAAGCCGTGATGACACGGTTACGGGATACCGCAGGCGTACGCTATACATCTTGCACCTCCGATTTTTCCTTAGCGCATGGGGAAGATAGACCTGGGGAAATCCGTAATAATTTTTTCACACTCTCAAGGTACATCTTTTATACTGAAATTTTTTCAGGGATATACGGTTCCGTAAGTGTTCCGGATTTGCGTCCGCGATACACCAAAAAGTAACGAATTGTGACCGCAAGGCACTTTCGAACGACCATGCCGTATCACTCGCAATCCGGCATTCCGCAAACATACCTTTTACATGGCGAAACAGGAAGCAATCAAACAGGAGGGCATCGTGACGGAGGCGCTGCCAAACGCACAGTTCCGCGTCCGGCTCGACAATGGGCACGAAATCCTCGGGCTGCTCTCCGGCAAGATGCGCAAACACTATATCCGCATCATTCCCGGAGACCGGGTAGACATCGAAATTTCTCCGTACGACCTTTCCAAAGGTCGCATCGTGTTCCGGTACAAGGGCTGAAACCATGCGATCGACCAGCCGGCTCATGCTCCTTATTCTTCCGGCGCTCGTCTGGCAAACGGCTTGCCAGCCCGCCCCCGACCAAAACGCACCGCCCACGGGGCGGGGAGACCGCCTGACCGGAGCCACCTTCGCCACACGCAGCCCCGCGGTCGGCCAAAACGGCATGGCTTCGACCAGCCACCCGTTGGCCACCCAAACCGCCATCGATATTCTGAAACAGGGCGGATCGGCGGTGGACGCCGCGATTGCCGCCAACGCCGTGCTGGGTTTCGTCGAAGCGAACAACTGCGGAATCGGCGGAGACCTGTTCGCGATCGTGTGGGACGAAGCATCGGGACAACTCCATGGATTGAATGCGAGCGGACGCGCACCCCTCGGGCAATCCCTGGATGATCTCATGGAGCGTCTGGACGGAGCCGACGGGATCCCGCTGCATGGACCGCTGGCCGTTTCCGTACCGGGCGCCGTGGACGGATGGTTCGCGTTGCACGAGCGTTTCGGGGTGCTTCCGATGCAGGATGTGCTGGCTCCCGCTATCCGGTACGCCCGCGAGGGAACGCCCATCACACAGGTCGTGGGCTTCTCATGGGCACAGGCGCACCAGCGGCTAAAAGATCATATCCACGAAATCGGCGATCTCAGCAGCTTCGAAAACACCTGGTTCGTGGATGGGCGCATGCCGCCCGAGGGTAAAATTTTCCGCAATCCCGATCTTGCCGCCACGTACGAACGGATTGCCGCAGGGGGACGCGACATATTCTACGAGGGCGCCATTGCCGATGCCATCGACGCATGGGCCCGCCGCACGAACACGCCGCTTCGGAAGGCCGATTTCGAGGCGCACACAAGCACATGGGTAGACCCGGTATCCGTCCCCTACCGGGATGTCGAGGTGTATGAACTGCCCCCGAACGGACAGGGAATGGCTGTCCTGCAGATGCTCCGTATTCTCGAAGGCTTCGACCTCGCGTCGCTGGGACATAATACCGCCGATTACCTCCATGTCCTTGTGGAAGCGAAAAAACTCGCTTTCGCGGACCGCGCCCGGCATTATGCCGATCCGGCTTTTGCGGACATCCCGCTCGAACGCCTGCTTTCGGAAGAATACGCCGCCGAACAACGCGGCCGCATCGACATGACGCAGGCGATGCAACGCATCGCAACCGGCGATCTCGAACACGGGGATACCGTCTACCTGACCGTTGCGGATGCGAACGGAAACATGGTATCGCTCATCCAGAGCAATTTCTTCGAGTTCGGCAGCGGCATGACCCCGGACGGCCTCGGTTTCGTGTTGCAAAGCCGGGGATCCCAGTTCTCGCTCGACCCGGATCATCCGAATGTGTATGCTCCCGGCAAGCGCCCCTTCCATACCATCATTCCCGGTTTCGTGATGCGCGACGGGCAGCCGGTTATGGCCTTCGGGGTCATGGGAGGACCGTTCCAGCCGCAGGGACAGGTGCAGGTGCTGCTGAACATGATTGAATTCGGCATGAATGTGCAGGAGGCCGGAGATGCGGCGCGGTTCAGCCACTCCAGCGCACTACAACCTACGGGCGGAACCATGACGGACGGTGGCCGCCTGGCGCTCGAAAGCGGCATCGCGCCGGAAGTACGGGAGGAGTTGGTCCGGCGGGGGCACATTCTTGCCCCTACCGATTACTTCGGGGGGTATCAGGCCATCCTCTGGGGCGCCGAGCAAGGAGTGTATCACGGAGGCGCCGATATGCGTAAGGACGGGAACGCGCTCGGATACTGAAACCGGAGTTCCGCACCACATAGTCCAACATAGTCCATTTTGACACCGAAGACAGGCATTGCCGCCACTATGCCATGAAGCACGCCGGATCATACAGGGAGCATCGCGGGATATCACTGGCTCTCTTCCTATTCCTCGTCGCGCATACCGCGCCGCAGCCGGCGCAGGCGCAAGGAGTCGACCATTCGATCTTCACCACACTCCTGCAAAACCATGTAACCTACGAAGGTATGGTCGATTACGACGCCTTCGCCGCTTCCGAAGCATTCGACGAATATCTCGACCTGCTGGACCGTGTCGATCCGGCATCGCTATCCCGGAACAGCCAACTGGCGCTCTGGCTCAACGCCTATAACGCCTGGACCATCGAGCTCATCAACCTGCACGACGAGCGCGAAAGCATCCGCAACATCAACAAGACGCTGGGCCTTGCGATAAAGGGCCCCTGGACGCAGCCTCTGGCGAAGGTGGGCGGGGTCACGTACACGCTCGACGACATCGAGCACGGAATCATCCGGAAGGAATTCGACGATCCGCGCATTCACTTCGCGCTGGTCTGCGCAGCGGTCTCGTGCCCGCCTCTACGGCAGGAAGCGTACATCGGCACGCATCTCAACGAACAACTCAACGATCAGTCGAAACGGTTCTTACTGGATTTCCCGGAAAAAAACCGCGTGGACATTGCCAGCAACACGGTATACCTGACCAAGGTATTCGACTGGTATGCAAGGGATTTCGGAAAAAACGACGCCGAAATCACCCGGTATCTGGCGCGCTTTTTCCCGCCCGGCCCGGAACGTACGTTTCTCGCCTCCGGCAAGGCCCGCATCCGGTTCACCGACTACGACTGGACGTTAAATATCTATTATTCCTCCAGTCTGTAGCTGACGAACGCGAACTGTTTGCTGTCGGGCGCCCAGGACGGCACATTGATCGTACCCTGCCCCCCGAAGAGGTGCGCCAGCACGCGGGGCTCGCCGCCTTCCGCAGGAATAATCCGCAGCATCACGTCCTTGTTGGCCGGGTGCCCCTCCACATCCGGCTCGTACGAGAGGAACGCGATCCACTGCCCGTCGGGCGACGGGTGCGGAAACCAGTCGTTATAAGGATCCGAGGTGAGGGCTTCCACATTGCCGCCCGCCGCATCCATGCGGTAGATCTGCATGGTGCCGGTGCGCACCGAATTGAAGTAGATGTATCGCCCGTCCGGCGAATAATCCGGCCCGTCGTCCAGCCCCGGAGCCGTCGTCAGCCGGGTTTCCTCGCCGCCTTCCGCAGAGATCGCATAAATGTCGTAGTCGTCGTTGCGCAGGCCCGTGTAGACCAGCGTCCGGCCGTCCGGCGATACACCGTGCCAGTAGGATGGGCCGTGTTCGGTCACGCGCTGCGGCTCGCCGCCTTCGATGGGTAACGTGTAAATGAGGGATACCCCCTCTTCCGTGCCGTCGCTGATGATAAGCGTCTTGCCGTCCGGCGAGATGCCGTGATCGTTGTTTGCCCGCACGGCGAATCCGGCATCGACCAGTTCAGGCTCGCCCCCCTCTACCGGCAGCCGAAATATCCTCCCCCCCGAATTGAACAGGAAATAGGTCCCGTCAGGCGACCAGTTGGGCGCCTCGAAATGCGCAGGGAGCGTGAGCACGACGTCGCGCTCCCCTGTTTCAATGTCGATCGTTTCCAGCGAACTGTACAGCACGGGAGCGGCTTCTTCTGCCGGACTATCCGTAGCATCCGGATCGGCCTGCGGGGCGCAGCCGGTCAGGAGGAGTAGCAAGGCGATGAATGCGAAAGAGGTACGGAGCATGAGGAATATACGTATGGGTTCGGGGTGGATCGGGGGGAACGTAAACACGGAACATAGTATTGGTCATAGACACCCCCGTCCCGTAAACATAACCCTTTGAGGTAAAACAAACGTGAATAAGCGGCGGGGTGGTCTGTATGCTCTGCTTTTCCGAAGTTATATCCGGTTCGGGGCAAACCCGAAACGTTCGGCGTATTCGTATGGATATGGACTCCCGTCGGGTTGATTGGATCGAAACAAAGTCACAACAATACACCTTAAATTCCGCCAAAATCTGTTCAAGCAAGCCGAACCGCCTTCTGTCCGCCCGCAATCTTTACTCTTTCCCCCACCGAAACGCATGGGATCCGCACAAACCTACTACGACAAAACCATTGACTTGCTGAAACGCCTGCAGGATACACAGATATCCCACATCGAGCAGGCCGCCGAGTTGTGCGCCGAGCGCATCGCCAAAGGGGGCCTCGTGTTCCTCTTCGGCGCCGGGCACTCCCGGATGATGTGCGAGGAGATGACCCCGAGGCAAGGCGGCTTTGTGGGTTTCGTGGCGCTCGTGGAGCACGCTATTTCGAATCATGCCTCCATTGTGGGGACGAATGGGCTCCGCGGACCGCTTTTTCTCGAGAAATACGAGGGCTATGCCGAGGAAATTCTGAAGGGGTTTCATTTCGGTCCGCATGATGCATTCATCATCATTTCGACGTCCGGGATTCGTCCGCTCATCGTGGAAATGGCGCTGGGGGCGCAGCGCCGCGGCATGCCGGTAATCGGTATTCTGTCCCGGGGGCATTGCGAGCAGTCCCCGCCGGCCCATTCCTCCGGCAAAAAACTCGTGGATGTCGCCGATGTGGTGCTGGACAACCTGTCTCCTCCGGGGGATTGCGTGCTGGAACTGGAAGGGATGGAGTGGCGCACGGGCCCCGTGTCCACCGTCACGGGCGGCATGTTGATCAATATGTTGCGCGTGGAGGTGGCGGAGCGGCTCCTCGCAAAAGGTATTTGTCCGGAGGTGCTTCCAAGTCACCAGTTCGTGGGCGACACGAGCGCCGAGGAACAGCTGGATCGTTTTTACGAGGCCTACCGAAAGAGCCTTGCGCACATGTATACCGGCAATAACTCGGAGCATGCCTGAGGAATACGTTATAGGGTTCGATGTCGGGGGGACCCGTATCAAGAGCGGGGCCGTGTCGGCTTCCGGCGAACTGACGGAGCCGGGCATCCGTCCGTCGGGGTTCTCCTTGCCGCCGGAGGGAATTCTGAGCGCCATGGCGGAAGAGACGGAACGGATTGCGGAAGCCCTCGGGCGCCGGCCTGCGGCGATCGGGCTGGGATTTCCCGGCGCCGTCGATCCGGAATTCGGGAGCGTGCTCCTGCCCGGCAAACTGAAAGTCGAGGGGTTTCCCATTGTGCCGCGACTGACGGAGGCCACGGGCGTCCCGGTCATTGCGGACAACGATGCGCGCCTGTGTATTCTTGCGGAGGCCCGCTACGGGCTGGCGCGAGGCCGCAAGTGGGTCGTCACGATCACGCTGGGAACCGGTGTAGGATCGGGGGTGATGCTCGATGGCAAGGTGCTCCGCGATCCCCATCTTATGTTCGGTACCCAGGCGAGCCACATCATTCAGGATGCGCATAGCGACCGGCGCTGCATTACGCGGGGGATGGGCACCGCCAATATTCTTTGTGCGGCGGCGAGTCTCGCCATGATGGCGCGGGACGGCCTTCAGCGCGGATTGCCGTCGGTGCTCAACGATCTGTATTTCGAGAATCCTCATGCCGTCGATTTCGCGGCGGTCATTCGCGGGGTGGAACAGGAAGATGCCTTGTGTCTGGATGTGCTGGACCGGTGGGCGACGGCCCTCGGATGGTTTCTGGTGAGCGTGGTGCATATGTATGCGCCCGAAATCATTATCCTTGGGGGCGGGGGCGCAAACGCCGCCGAACATTTTCTGGACCGGGTGCAGACGCACATCGACGCGCATGTTTTTCGATATCCGCGGGGAAGTTCGGTCCCGGTCGTACTTTCGGAATTGGGGAATCATGCGGGGGTTCTCGGCGCGGCGGCGCTTGCTTGGGAACGGGCGGAGCGTGCAGCATCGGGCGAGCAGGGAAATGCAGGGTGATCGGGAGATGGGGGGCGAATGACGGCTCGGGTGCGGTGCAGGTGTAGGGCGGCAAAGTACAGGGGTGGCAGGAAGCTGAGTGCTTCGCTGTCCAAGTGCGGTGCGGGATTAGGGCCTGTTGACACTATGCGGACGTAATCAGAGTATCCTGAAAAAACAATGAAGTCACATTTCGTAACATCTTCGTGTTTGATAATCTTTTTGCTCCTGTCCGTGCCGGGAAGTTTTGCCGGACAGGACAGGACGCCGCCGCAGAGTAGCGATATATCTCGCTCTGCTCCCTGGATATCCCGCGTGGCTACCTTAACGTCCCGCGACGCACCCTTTTTGTCTCACGATACACCCTTTATGTTTCAGAACATCTCTCCGATGTCCCAAGACGCCCCCTTAATGCCTCATGACGCTCCCTTGACATCCCGCGACGCTTCCTTGATACCCCCCGACACCCTGGACCTGCTCATTTCGGGCGGACACGTTATTGACCCGAAAAACGGCGTGGACGGCGTGCGCGATGTGGGAATCGCCGATGGGCGGATCGCCGAAGTGGCCGAACACATCGATCCCGCGCGTGCGAAGCAGGTGGTGGATGCCTCCGGGCTCTATGTGGCGCCGGGTTTCATCGACTTGCACGCCCATGTATTTCACGGAACGACGCCGGACAACTATCTGGCGAACAGCTACGGCAGCCTGCCGCCGGATGCCTTCACCTTCCGATCCGGGGTCACGACGATCGTGGATACGGGCGGGCCCGGCTGGCGCACCCTCCGCACGTTCATCGAACAAACGGTAGATCATGCGGAAACCCGTGTGCTGGCGTTCCTGAATATCGTCGGCCAGGGAATGAAGGGCGAGCCCATCGAGCAGGATCTGTCCGACATGGACCCCAAACTCACGGCGATGGCCGCCGGGCTGCACGCGGAGGTGGTCGTGGGCGTGAAACTGGCTCATTATCTCGGGCGGGACTGGACTCCCGTGGAGCGGGCTGTGGAGGCGGGGCGGCAGGCCGGTATTCCCGTGATGATCGATTTCGGGAGAGCCGAGCCCCCGTTGCCGCTGCGAGAGCTTTTCCTGGATTACCTTCGCCCCGGCGACATCTTTACCCATGCGTATGCGGCGGTGTCACGCCGCGAAGCCATTGTGGAGGACGGGGCGCTGCGGCCCTTTGTGCTTGAAGCGGCGGACCGCGGCATTGTGTTCGATGTGGGGCATGGCGGCGGGAGTTTCGTCTATTCCGTGGCGGTTCCCGCGGTGGAAGCGGGTCTCTGGCCGCATACGATCAGCACGGACCTGCATACCGGCAGCATGAATCATGGGATGAAGGACATGGCGAACGTCATGTCCAAATTTCTCAATCTCGGCATGCCGCTCGAAGAAGTGATCCGCGCCTCGACCTGGACCCCGGCGCAAGTGATACAGCGGGACGAACTGGGGCATCTGAATGTGGGGGCAGAGGCGGATGTGACCGTGTTCCGGGTCCGTGCAGGGAATTTCGGATTCTGGGATATAGAGGGGTATCGGATGGATGGCGCCCATAAAATCGAAGCCGAACTCACAGTGCGGGCGGGCCGCGTTGTGTGGGATCTGAATGGTATTTCCAAAGAAGCATGGATACAGGAGTGACTTTTTACGTAGGGACGTATTCGGAGCGGGGAAGCAAGGGGATCTACACCGGGCAATTCGATCTGCAGTCCGGCGCCATGCGGATCACCGGCCATGTCGGGGGGATACAAAATTCCTCCTTCCTGACCCTTGACGCCTCCGGGAAGTTTTTATATGCGGTCAGCGAGACGCTCGAATTCGAGGGCGTGTTTGGCGGGGGGCTGCATGCATTCGGCGTCGACAACGGGTTGCATCCGATCAATGCGGTACCTACGCACGGTACCGATCCGTGTTATGTGGCGCTTACGCCGGACGGGCGGTTCGTGCTCGTTTCCAATTACACCAGTGGGAGTCTCGCCGTGTTTACGGTGCGCGAGGATGGCGGGGTAAGCGAGGCGGTCACCTTCGTGCAGCACGAGGGGGCTTCCGGCGTAAACCCTGCGCGGCAGGAAGGTCCTCATGCGCATTGTATCGTGCCCGATGCGACGGGCCGGTATGCAGTGGTGGCCGACCTGGGGCAGGATCGGGTACTGGTGTACCGGCTTGGCGAGGATGGTGGTTTGCATCCTGCCGACCAGCCCGCCGTCGATCTGGCGCCGGGCGCCGGCCCCCGGCATTTCGTGTTCCATCCCGACGGGGCACGCGCCTTCGTGATCAACGAGTTGGGTTCCACGGTGACCGCTTTCGACTGGGACGCCGCGCAGGGCCTGCTCACGAAAACGCAGACGATCACCACCCTGCCGGAGGATTTTGTCGCACGAAACGATTCGGCGGACCTGCATGTGCATCCGAACGGGCGGTTTCTGTACGGATCGAACCGGGGGCACGACAGCATTGCGGTATTCGAAATCGCTTCGGATGGATTGCGGCCCGTGCAGCACATCCATACCGGCGGACACTGGCCGCGCAATTTCTGCATCCATGACCGTTTTCTGCTGGTAGCCAACCGGCACACGGATCACATTGCCGTTTTTGAGATCGACGAGGCTACCGGGAGGTTGTCCGCAACCGGTCAGGGGCTCGATATGCCTTCCCCTGTGTGTATTTGTTTTGCCTGAAGGGGTTATGTTTGAAGGGAGCAGGTGTCTGTATGGACCCGGCGCTGTAGCCCGCATGCTCTCGAATCCACCCGGCATGAAGCGTAACGCATGGTCCATGACGCCACGAAAGTCGGTAAAAAGCAATTTTTGTGATTTTTTACGGACCCCAATCGAGGCAGAAGACGTAATGCAATTATGTTGCTGCGCCATTCTTCTCAAACGCCGGTAACGATGGAGTACAAGGAACTGCTTGAGCATGGCATTGCCACGAAGGACTTCGTGCGGACCGAGATTGCAGGAGTGCGGACCGAAATTGCGGAAGTACGAACCGAGATTGCAGAAGTACGAACCGAGATTGCAGGGGTCCGGACCGAGGTTGCAGAGGTACGGACGGGAATTTCAGACCTCCGCGCCGAGGTTAAAGAGGGAGAGTCCAGGATCATCAAGTGGGTCGTCGGAACGGCTATTGCCGGTACCCTTGTTTTTCTCGGTATCCTGAACCTGACCGGGCTGAATTTCCAATAGACTACCGGGAGCCGTAGCATCCCTTATGTCTATGCAGGGGTCGAGTACCCTGCCCTATTACCCCCTCCCCATCCAGTAGGCTTCAATCTCCTCCAGGCTCCTGCCCTTCGTTTCCGGCAACACCTTCCAGCCGAGCCAGATGGCCGGGGCGCACAGCACAGCGAACAGCCAGAAGGTACCGCTTGGCTGCAACGTCTCCAGCAGCCACGGCACCGTCTGTCCCACGAGCGCCGTACCGCCCCACAGGGCAAAGGTGGCGACGGACATGGCCCGCCCCCGCACGCGCGTCGGGTACATCTCCGAAAGCAACACCCAGATCACCGGGCCGAACGACGCCGCAAAGCAGGCGATGTAGACCAGAATAAAGATCAGCAGCCACGGGCCTTCCGTCGCGCCGGCCTGGAAGAGCGCTCCTATGACCAGCAGCGAAACGACCAGCCCCGATACGCCTCCGATGAGCAGCGGCCTCCTGCCGAGATCGTCTATTTTCCAGATGGCGACCAGGGTGAACAACACATTCACCACGCCGATCACCACCTGTCCGCCCAGTGCATCGCCCAGCGTAAAACCCGCCTCCTCGAGAATCCTCGGGCCATAGTAAATGATGGCGTTGATGCCGCTCACCTGCGTCAAAAAGCCCAAGGCCACCCCGAGCACGATCGAAAACCGGATGCCGCGATGCCCCAGAATACGTTTCCAGGATTCCGGCTCCTGGGCCAGCGTCGTCTCGATCTCCTCGACCTGTCCGGCGGCGGTTTCCTCGTCCGCCACCTGCGCCAGAATTTTGCGCGCTTCGTCGGGACGGCTTCGGGCAACCAGCCAGCGAGGGCTTTCCGGCACCATGAAGAGCAGCAAAAGAAAAAGCAGCGCAGGCACGGATTCGCTACCGAGCATGCCGCGCCACACTTCGTCTCCGGCGAAAATGCCTTCGGACACGCCGGGCGCCCGGTGCAGCAGCCAGGCATTTATGAAGTACGAACACAGGATGCCGACCGTGATGGCCAACTGGTACATGGAAACCATGCGGCCGCGCACGCGGGACGGCGAAACTTCGGAGATATACAACGGGGACAGCATCGAGGCCACACCCACGCCCACGCCCCCGATAAGCCGGTACACAATAAGCATGAAATGCCCGCCGGAATACGCGCACCCGATCGCGGAAAGCAGAAACAGCGCGGCGGACAGCATCAGAATCAGCTTGCGCCCGAACCGGTCGCTCAGGAAGCCCGCCACCGAAACCCCCGCAATACACCCTATCAGCGCCGAACTGACATACCATCCCTCCATGACAGGGCCCAGCTCGAACTTGTCCTTTACGAACCCGATCGTGCCGGAAATAACCGCCGTGTCGTAACCGAACAAAAACCCGCCGAGCGATGCGATGAGCGCGAGGCGCAGCAGATAACCGGAAGAAGAACGGGACATACGGCCTTTACAGGGACGGGGACAGCGCAGATGGCAGTACGGAACGAACCGCTTCCACAAAATGACGAAGCACAGGATCCGGATCCTCTTCCGACCACACCATTCTGAGCAGAAGGTGGGGTGCGGGGCCGGCAAGCGGCACGAACCGCACATCCTGCATGCCCGGTCGATTCCGCAGGGAGGCGGGCACAAAGGCCACACCCAGTCCGGCTCCCACCATACCCAGCGCCACGCCCATACGGTTTGCCCGCTGCGCAATACGCGGGCCGAATCCTGCCCGCCGGCACAAATCTACAAGGCCGTCAAACAATTCCGGCTCGGAAGGCCGAGCCACCATCACAAAGGATTCTTCGGCCAGATCGGCCAAAGCGATTTCGGAGGCGCCGGCAAGAGGGTGGCGGGCCGGAAACGCCAGCAGCATCTCCTCGCGGGCCACCACCTCGGAAGCGAAATCTTCGGGACACGCGCCGGTAAATCCTACGGAAATTGTTCGGCGGCGGAGCGCATCCGGTTGTTCGTGTGTCCGCATCTCGCGCAGGGTGAGCGCCACGCGGGGGTGACGTTCCCGGAAGCGGCGCAGAAAACGGGGCAACGCGCCGTACATAGCATACCCTGTAAATCCGATCACGAGACGGCCCACTTCCCCCTCCGCAGCCCGCTGCGCTTCACGGCGGGCGATCTCCACCTGATCGAGCGTACGCCGGGCTTCCTGCAAAAACGCCGCGCCCGGCCCGGTCAATTCCACGGCATGCCCGCTCCGGTCGAACAACTCCACGCCCAGTTCTTCCTCGAGACGCTGGATGTGACGACTCAGCGTGGGCTGGGTCAGGGAAACCCGCTCGGCGGCCCGGCTGAAGTTCTTTTCCTCGGCGGCGGCTACGAAAGAAAGGATGTGCTGGGTGTCCACAACCAGGCGGAAAAATGTGATCTATGCAAAAACTGCATAAAGATAGGGTCTATTATGCAATTATTCTATAGATGCATCTGTGGATGGAAGTTTTTTTCATTTGGGAACCTGGAATGTCATCACTTATAATCAGTAGGAAGCTCTGATGAAATCCGCAAGGGCGAGGACCTTGGGACGCGGTTGAGCTAGGGTCTGTATCAGGCCGAGAGTTCTCCCATGCGCTCATCCAAACCGGACAGATATACCTTGAAAAAGGAGGAGAACGCAATGAACAAACTCATGAAAAAACTTCTATTCAGCCCTCTTGCCCGGACCATGTACCTGCCGATTCTGGCGCTGGCGCTTCTTGCGGGCTGCAACAATGGCTCCACGGGATCCTCAGACGCATCTTCCTCCGATGCCGGCGAGCTGACTTTCTCCACAGAGGCGGAAAAAGTCAGGTACGAGGAAATGATGGCACGACTTGATCGTCTTCACGAGACCGTGCTCGACCCGTTGTGGGGAGTTGAACGACAATACAAAGAGGGTATAATCTCTGCTGAGGAGTTGTACAGGGCCTCCCGGTCCATCATCGAAAAAGCCGACGACGAGGAAGTGATTGCAGGGGATGAAGCGATTCCATCGTATGTAGTAGAATCCATTGCGCCCGAATTGCTGAACTATTTACTCCAGGATGACAACGCCTCCCAGGAGGGAGTCGGGTATTTCACGGACATGCTGATTTCCATAGAATCTCCTAACGCGGACATGATTTTCGAGGCGCTGCAAGTGCTGGATGGCTACTGGACGGAAGCACATATCCGAACGACGGCCGATGAAGCGATACGGAACGCGGAGCAGTGGCTCAGCCACACGGACGAGGGAGTGCCTTATGCAGGGAAAGATCGTCCGGCAATCGTCACGAGCGTACAGCATCTCCGGTCCATCGCGGCTCTTTGAACGCCGTCGCCATAATGGAATGAAATCATATGGAATCAAATCATATAGGATGAAGCGATGTGATCGGCTCTCCCTCGACACACGCTGAAGACACATAACGGAGCATCCCGCTGCGGAACACAACCAATCGGAGGCCGCAATGGATCAGGACGATCTGCCCGTCGGGCGAATTCTGAGTCGCAGGGAAGTGCTGCAACTGCTATCCGGGGCCGGTGGGACATTCCTCCTCGGCGGCGGTGCAGCGCACGCCTCGATCGCCGGGACGTCTGCTTCCGCGAGTATCCCGGCCCGAGCGAACGGCGAACCGCTACCCGACTGCATCGTTCGCCCGGAAATGACCGAAGGGCCTTACTTCACCAACGAACGACTCGAACGATCGGACATCCGGCTCGAACCCTCGACCGGAGAGGTAAAACCCGGACTGCCGCTCACGCTCACCTTCAACGTATCGCAAATCCGGGACGGGGCGTGCGCCCCCCTTGCCGGAGCGCTCGTAGACATCTGGCAGTGCGACGCGCATGGGCGCTATTCGGCCTTCAACGACAATGCGTTCGGCTTCGATACGCGGGGCGAATCGTTCCTCAGAGGATATCAGCGAACGGACGAGTACGGTGCCGCCTCTTTTGCAACGATTTATCCCGGCTGGTATCCGGGCCGGGCGGTCCACATCCACTTCAAGATCCGCACGGAAGATGCAGAGGGGCAGGCGTACGAATTCACGTCCCAACTGTTTTTTGACGAATCGCTGAACGATATCGTCCACGCCCGCGAGCCCTATGCGGAGCATGGGCGACGGAACAGACTGAATACGAGGGACGGCATCTTCAGCAAGGAACTCCTGCTCGACGTCACGTCGCAGGACGATGCATACGATGCTACGTTCGGTATCGGTCTCGACCTGACGGATGCCCCGGTCGGCCGCAGCGACGGCTTCGGACGTCGCCGGCGTCGTCGTTAGCTACCGGCATCGGTGGACGCTTTAAGCAATCTGATCTGCGAGATCCTCGAAATCCCTGGCGATGACATCGACCGAGGGATCCGGAGTGAGGTCCGTCGTTTGGGTTGGGCCGTATTCCCGGGTTCGATAGACGAAAGCGGTACGAAACCCCACCGCCTGCGCCGCCACGAGATCGGTATTGTGGGCGGCGACCATCATCACCTGCTGCGGGCGGAGGCCAAGCAGCCGGGCCGCCGTCAGATAGACTTCCGGGTCGGGCTTGTAACGATGCGCCAGCTCTGAGGAGAGAATGCAATCCCAGCGCAGGTCGGCCCGCTTCGCCATGTGGGTCAGGAGCGCAACGTTTCCATTGGAGAGCGGGGCTACGAGGAAGCGTCGGCGAAGCCGCTCCAGCCCTGCGCGGGCATCCGGCCAGGGATCGAGCCGGTGCCATACGCGGTTCAGACGATCTTTCTCTGCCTCGCTAAGCCCCACAACCTGGAACCGGACCAGCAATTCGTCCAGGATCATCCGATGAAGCGCGTCGATATTCAACCAGGGCAGCTCGCCCGTGCGGACGCGGTGCATGAACGGCTCGTATCCGGCCCGCCATGCATGGGCAAATTCCTCCCAGTCCACCGCCAGCGCTTTCTGCTTGCCGAGCGCTCTCCCCTCGCGAATGATGGTGCTTCGCCAATCGACGACCGTGCCGAAGACATCGAAGGTCAACGCTTTGGTGGAGGAAAGATTCATGGGATACACGGGCTACAAGATACTCTGATCAAACCTGCTGATCCGCTTGCCGCAGCCAGTGTGCGAGGCCGTGGCCGATGGCGACCATGCGAACGACCAGCCCCGGATGGCGCACGTACTGCGTGACCATCGCCCGCGCCGCCTCCGGCATGTCGATGCGCTCCGGGCGAAGACGCGCAAGGGAGGCTCCCTCTGCTTGTGCTCCCGCCAGCAACTGCCGGATCGAGCGCCGGATCGTTCCGTCTTTTTGAAGCGGGGCGAGGCCTGAATGAATAACGGCGAGCAAGCCGGGCCAGTGGGCAAGGTGTCGCCAGAGCGTGGCGAGGCCGGGTTCGTCGGATGTGGCGCCGAAACGGTTCAGATCGTGAAGAAGGATCCATGTATCCGCTGCCATGTCGGCCTGTGCAAGCAACGGAGGCAAGATCGGCCACGGCGATGGCGAAGGAGGAACCGGATGGTTCGCGGGTGGTCCGGCAGGCGTCACGACGAGGCTGCTCAGCGCGATCAGGTTCAGCCCGTTCGAGCGGTTATAGGCATTGAGGAGCGCCCGGATCGCCGGCAGGTCACCCGCCGAGACACCCGCACGGTCCAGTTGACCGGGAACGAGCGGTTCAGGCGCCGGCAGCACGACACGCTCCAATACCCTGGATAGCGCCGCATCAGGCTGGCCTGATTCATAGAGCGGCTTCGCCGCCGCCCAGACGGCGCGCAAGCCCCCCTCCACGCCGGCGAGCGTGCGCCAGATCGATGTGATCAGCGGAAGCTGCATGGTTCGTCGGATGTCTGCAAAAATGGCGGCGGTCTCACCCGTCGCTTCTGCCTCTGCAATCGCCGAAACCGGGTCGTGGCGGTATCCTTCACTCATATCTTCCTGCAAGCCCTCCGGCAACACCGGTCCAAAAAACGTCAGGGCCACCCATGCTGTATTTGATATCGTTGTACCCCCCTCGTCATTTCGCAAGAATCATGCGCCCTGACCGGATAAGCATGTCCGAACCCGCCTGCGCCCTTACCTGATAGACGTATACGCCCGAAGGCAACGAGGATGCGTTCACTTCAAGCGAATGGTCCCGACCACCCGATACAGACACGGGGTCTGTGACCATCACGTTCCTTCCCAATACGTCAAAGACATGCACCGTCACTTCGGCTGCCGCAGGCAGGTCGAAGACCACGCGCGTGGACGGATTGAACGGATTGGGATAGTTGCCGCGCAGATGAAAGGCCGTTGGAATCTCCCCCTCGGCATTGAATGCATGCGTCGTTATGCCCGCCGATACGTCCCACAGATTAATGAAGCCATCCCGCGCCCCTGACACCAGCATGTTTCCATCGGGCGAAAAGGCTACCGAATAAACACTCCCGGTATGCCCCTCGAACGTTGCGATGTTGTCCTCCGTAGCGACATCCCACAGCCTGACCGTATGGTCATAGGACGCGGACACCACGGTACTGCTATCGGGCGAAAAGGCTACCGAACTGACCCAAAACGTATGCCCGAAGAGCGTTGCGGTGTTGTCCCCCGTAACCGCATCCCACAGCCTGACCGTATGGTCATCGCCTCCCGAAACCAGCATGTCTCCACCGGGCGAAAAGGCTACCGAATAGACACGTCCGGTATGCCCCTCGAGCGTTGCGGTGCTGTCTCCCGTAGCCGCATCCCACAGCCTGACGGTTCCGTCATCGGACGCGGACGCCACGGTACTGCTATCAGGCGAAAAGGCTATCGAATGGACACGCCCGGTATGCCCCTTGAGCGTTGCGGTGTTGTCCCCCGTAGCCGCTTCCCACAGCCTGACGGTATGGTCATTGCCTCCCGAGGCCAGCATACTTCCATCAG